>JAFRLP010000390.1 GCA_017431185.1 Victivallales bacterium
GGGTTTGGCAGACCGCGCTCCGCGCGGTCAGTACCAGTCGGTGAGGGATTACGCTGAGTAAAGGTAGCGGCGGCGACCTCGCCGTCGTCAACACAAGGAACCACAAGCGACGACAGGGATGCCTTTGGTACACCCCGTGGTTCCCGACGATAAATCACCGTCTTATGTCAGCAATACCCATTTTCCCCCGTGTCCTGTCGGACCTTCACGCCTGATTAGGCCTTCCGACTGCAACTTGTCGAGTTGTGTCCTGACCTGCGCAGCGCTGACCGTGCCAAGTTGCTCCGCGATGGTTTTCGCAGATGACCTGGGATTGGCACGGATGGCATCCATAATGGCCTTTCGGAACTGCAAGTTTTTTTTCGCTATGAAAGGTGCAACATTGTTGCTTGGAAGTCCAGCCTCAGGACTGTGTTCTTCATCCAATGGGATTGTAAGCGTGAAAACGTCCGCCTCGTCAAAGACTGGTTCAGCGTCAGAGTAGAGTCTGACGTACTTGTAGAGATTTCTCACCCCCGAACCAAGTTCGTCGGCGCGTCCAATGGCGTGGAAGAAATCGGCGATGACGGGATTCTTCGGCCGTGGGCAAAGGTTCTGCAAGGTGATATGCCCGGGCTGAAGTGCCTTGTTGGCATTGTCGGCAAGCATTGTGTTCTTGCGGATGATGAGACGGCCTGGGCGGGAACTTGTGTATTCGCGGTGAATCAAAAGATTGCCCACCGTCTCACGCAGGATCTTGTCCCGCAAACTGACCGTTGCGCCGCCTTCCAGGTAAAACTTGTCTGGCAGCCATTTCTGCCCGAAGGCAATCAGTCTGTCGTATGCTTCAATCAGGTTGGTGGCAACCGTGAGGCGGTCATCATACCTGTCCTCGTTCACCTTCTGGAGCAGGGCGTCGGTCTTGTAAGCAGGAAAATGTCGTCCGATAACCTCGTCCTTTCCCAGCAGCAGGATGGCCGCCGCGTTGAAGCAAAAGGCGTTTCGGGCAGCGTCATAGACATAAAGCCGTGCGCTTTTGAGCAATTCCATAGGCTCAAGTTCCTTCCACGGATGGTCAGGGCGGAATGCACAGGCCATCTTTCGGATTCGCGGGATTATGTCCAGCCGCAAATCCTCGAAGACAACATCAGGATAAAGAATCTGCTCTGTGTAGATGTTCCGTTTGCGGATATACATCTGCGCAATCTGGTCAGAACTGGTGACCTTTATGTCCGACTCGTCGATTCTGTCATAGCAGATTCCCCGAAAACGATGGACATCGCCGCTGCGAGGAACTTGAATGCGGATGATTTTGAATCCATCGTAGTCCAAGGCTTCGGGAAGCACGCAAAATGGCGGATTCAGCAGATTGGCATCGTTCATGACACTTATGAGGTTCTTGACGATGTCCTTGACGGCATTCGGGGGCAGACCGACAACAGTGCCGTCATCCTCAACGCCCAGCAAAATGTCACCGCCGTCTCTGTTCAGGAAAGCACAATAACTCTCAAAGGTGTCATCCCTGGCTCCTTTTCCCCCTCGTTTGAACTCGATTGTGGAACCCTCACCCTGTGCACGAAGCCTGTCGATTTCGTTGCCGTCCATCTTGCGTTGCCCTGCCAAAAGTGTCGTATTCGAGCATAATCTATTGCGAGATGGCAAAATTTCAACAAGACAATCGCGATTTTTATCGCGATTTGGTCAACAATCGCGATTTTTTATCGCGATTATTCCGCATTCTCACAATTACATGGAGGGAAACAATCAAGTCCGCTGGCATGCTGCTCACCGCAAAGACGAAAAAGGCCCTCCGCCTGCTTACGGTCGATGGCGAAATGCCCCCCGGAGTCAGAATCGGCTAACTTTCCAGAAAATAAAGGATGTGCGAACTCCAGGCGTGGCAGTCCGAGCGCGGGTTGTCAAACTCCTCGGGGAAGGTGGTCAGGCCCTCTTTGGCCAGGGCGCGCCAGCGGTCAAGTCGGGCCTCCAGCAGGTCGTCCAGTCCGAACTGACGGCAAGCCTCAAGATAGTAGTACGAGAAGTAGATGCTGCACGGAGTCAGCGCCCTTGTCCGCAATGCCGGAATGACCGACCTGTCCCCAATGGCCAGCAACGCCAGCACCTGAGGATGCTCGGAAAAGTTCTGGCGGGACGGGTCAAGGGCGTACATCCCCTGTTCCGGAACATAGAAGACCTTGCGGATGGCGGTGATGGTCTCCTCGATTCGCTTGTCCAGGCCTGCCACCAATTTCATCTCGGCCATTCGCTGAAGGGCCAGGACATAGAACCAGTTGAGAACGCTGTCAGGTCCCTCCGCTGGAGGTGTGCCTGATTTCCATCCTCTGCACCAGTCGATGAAATTCCAGCCTGGCACTCTGAGCAGCCCGTCCACGGTGTTTCTGGCCATGTAGTCCAGCAGTTTGACGGCGCACGGGCGCATTTCCCGGACAAGCGCGTCTTCACCGTGCTGACGATAGTAGTCGTTCAGCATCAACAGCCAGATGAGCATGAACGAGGGGATTTTCTGGTCGGAGCAGGATGGGTATTGGGCGTTGAGCGCGCCGTCCTCCCGTTGGGATAGCGAGAGCATCCGCAGCGCCTTGGCGGGCAGCCGATGGTCTGCAAATAGCCGATAGGTGCAGAGTATTTCCAGCCGAGTGTCACCTACGTACATCAGCTGCTCGTAATAGGGACAGTCCATGTAGGTCTCAAACGAGCAGCACTGAAGCGTCTCGAACGCCATCTGCTCCAGTCGGGTGCGCGGATGGTACTCTGGGTACGGATAGCCAGTTCGGAAGAAATGGGGTTCGCACCGCACATCGGCATCCGTCTGGATTTCGACATAATGTCCTGCCCGCCACCAGAAATCGTGCCAGTGGAGTTCGCCGTCCACTTCAAAGACGTCAAAGTTGCCGACCAGGAAAGAGCCGTCGCGGTTTCCCTTGACGCCAGTCAGGGAATTCTCATCGAACTCGCTGGTGAGATAAGGGGTCTCCGTCCAGCGGATGCGGACTGTGCCATGGCCACTGAAGCGATAGTTCGCCCAAGCGCAGGTGTAGTGCGGAAAATGGAGCAGGCCAGAGCTTGTCTGGACAGGATGGACTTCCTCGTGGCGCATCAGAGGCAGTTCTGGCGCATGCAGTGTGCGTGAGTCTTCAAAGAGACGCACAGGCCGCCATTCGCCGCCTTGTCCGGCCAGAATGGCGGAATTATGCGTGGCGGAAACCTTGACTCGGGGAAATGCACCCCAGTCAGGGAACGGAATCATGTATTCGCAGCCCTCCTCCAACTGGTATTCCCAGTTCTTCAGCAGACCGGTCTCCTCCTGGATAAACAGGCCAGGGCGCACCGACATCTGCCCGTAGGCGCATTGCCGTTTCTCCAGGTCGGGCTCCAGCACAATCACCCGTGCGGTGAGCGTATGTTTCCCTGGACTCACCTGAACCTGCGCGTTCTGGCGATACCACCACTCCTTTGCGCCGCGCTCCGGACCGTCTATGAACCACTGTCCATCCAGAAATAGTTGCGCATGGTTATCCGCGCTGAACTGGAAACGAAGTTCGCGGGTCTCCGTCACCTCAAAACAGCAACGGAAAACCGCCAGGTAAGTTGTGGCCGGAGGATTCTCCGGCATCATCCATGTGTTCATTTTTCTCCTAGAATCAGTTCCAAGTCATCAACCCAGATGGCGCCCAGCGCACCTACGTGGTTGACATAGACGGTAACTTCCTTTGTTCCTTCAGGCACGAGACATTCAGGCAGGCGGAACTCTGTCCACATCCCGTTGGTGTCACCAAGATAGGTCTCCGCCTTGAGGCCATCTCCCAGGAGCCAGAGGTAGCAGCGCCCCGCGAAACCTGGACTGCTGCGATACCACCCGCGATATTGCAATTTCATGCCAGGCTTGACGGGCACCCGCTGGTAGATGCGCATCCAGGCCATCTTGAAGATGTTGTCCTGAGGGACGGCGAGTCTGGTGCAGGTCATCCGATAGGAGGCTTTTTCACTATGTGCCTGAGTGACGTCAAAACCGTGGGAGTATTCTCCTTTGGGGATATGGACGTTCCAGTTTTCCGAGAACCGAGCCGTTTCCTCAAAGTCCGCCAGGCGGAGCAGATTTTGCGATTCCTCGCAGGGACGGGTTATCTTCAGCCAGACGGAACGCCAGATTCCGCCCTACCCGGAGGTGTCCACAACCTTGACCGCCACCTGGTTTTCGCCAGGCCGAGCCGCCTTGGTGACATCGACCGTGAACGGCGTCGCCCAACTGTTCGAGTCTCCCTGGTATGGATAGGGGCGCTCAAGCAGTTTCTGGCCGTTGAGCCAGAGTTCGCATGTCTCATCCACAGCGCCAAAGGTCAACTCGACCTTGCCAGCCACATCTTCGGATGAGAGACGGAAAGAGTTGCGGTACCATCCAGTGCCATCATAATCTACATCATTATGCGCTTTTTTCCAAGCGACGCCAGGGGATTGCAGTTCCCAGCCAGAATCAACTCCTATGGGGCTCCAGCCTGTGGCGTCAAAGTCGGCTTTGAACCAGCCCTGCTTCTCTCCGATGTTCTGCGGGTCAAAGGCGAAGCGCCAGCCTTCCGCAAAAGGTTTTCCAGGCGCGTTGAGCATGAAGCGCAGAGAGGTGCGGTCCCAGCACTCGTTCTCCCAATGAGTCAGGAAGCCTGTGTCGCTGGCGAACTGATGCTCCAGTTCCAAACGGAAATCATCCAGTTTGGCGACAGCCATGGCCAGCCGATACTTGTTGCCAGATTCGTGAATGCGCTGAGCCTCACAGACCAGCCTGGCGTGCGCCAGACCATTCTCCAGAAAACGAACTCTCTGGCGTGCCAGTGGAGTTCCTGCATGGGCATAGGCGCGGGAGAGAATCGCCGCCGCCGAATCAAAAATCTCCTGCGTGAACACCAGATGAGCCTTGGTGTAAAAGTAGTTCCAGCCACCGACTTCCACACCCACAGGGTTGCGCCGAATGGCGGTGCAGGCCTTTGTCATTTCCGCCGAGTCGGAGAGCCTTTCCCAGAAGTGCAGATATTCGCCGATGTCCTCCGCTCCGCCGCCAAAGGCCTGGCAATACTCCCGCTCTATGGTCTCGTAGGAAAGGCGCGGATTTCTGAGCATCCGCGCCAGCACATAATAGTTGAAGCCATTGCCAGCGTACTGCCCGATGGAGGAGTCGAACTCCGCGCCAATCATCCCGTTGTCCAGGCAGAACTGAAGAAGACCGTGCAGTTTGCGGGCATAGTTCACTGGCATGTTGTGTCTATCCAGCATGAAATTGGGACGGAGCACCAGCGAGCATCCAGTGGCGTGCCAAAGAGACCAGCAGCGTTTGATTTCGGCTATCTTCTCGTCTGTCCACGGGAACATCAGTTTTCCGACGAAGGCAAGAACAATGGCGGAGTCCAGTTTTGTCTCTGGCGGCGGAGCGTAGTAATTGGCGTAGGCGGCCCAGCCGATGACCTTGACATCGGGGTCTGTCTGACGCGCCAACTCCAGCGCACGGCGATACTGCGCCAGATAACGCCCGCTGGTGTCGCCTAGGGCGTCCGTCCAACGCCGTTGCTTCTGGGCAAAAAGCTCCTTGGCGCGGGCCAGGCGGTTGGCGTCGTCACCGATGCCGTCCGCCGCCAGACATTCAGGACAGCAGCAACTCCCTGCGGCATCGTTTTCCCCCAGAAACACGTTAGGCCCAAAGGGGTATCCGCCCGCCCGTTTTTCGCGCCAGTCCTTGAGGACCTGCTCCAGCAATCCTGGCGATGAGGGACAAACCGCCGAATATTCCACATCGGAGCAAACATGCCAGGGATCGTGACGACGCGTGCCATCGGGAAGCAGGTTGAACCACTCTGGATGGGTCTTCATGTATTTTGCGCCGTATCTCCAGCCTGGATGACCGTAGGCGTGCTGCGAGCGGATGCTGGTGTCCCAGGAGAAGCCGTGCCGATTGCGCCACTGCTCATCCTTCATGCGGAAAACCTTTCCCGCCGCCTGGTCTTGCCAGCCGGCGACGCTGGAACTGGCATGGATTCGGGAACTGGGTATTGGCTGGCGGAACACGACGTTCTGGTCCTCCAATAGGATGTCCTTTTGCGGGGGAATCACCTCGCCCAACTCCCCTGGCCACAGCCAATGCACGCCCAGCAACTCCTCCAGCAGATAGTAGATGCCTTCAGCGACGCCGACAGGGGGATTTCCCGCAATGTACAAATCGTGGCCGTCCGTGTGCAGGACGAAGCCATTGCGTCCCAGGTCGGCGGGCAAGGCGACGCCTTCAGGCAACGTCCCCAGCAGAATGGCTGGCGCGTTTGACGGGCGTTCCTTCACCACAGGCAATTGCGCACCGCTCATTCTGGCCAGGTGATGGGACAGGTCCTCCGCCGCATTTTTCACCAGCGTCGAGCATTTGGGGGGCAGGACGATGACATGCCTGCTCCGCCCATTTGCAACAAGTTCAACGGCCTGGCTGGCCACGGCGAGCAACAATGTCAAAAAGGCAATGAGTCTCATTTCAGGAAGGTCTCCTATGAAACGCAGGGTGTAGCGGCGGGCGTCCCCGCCGCCGGAGGGTGCGTAGCGGCGGGCGTCCCCGCCGCCGGAGGGTGCGTAGCGGCGGCGTCCCCGCCGCCGGAGGGTGCGTAGCGGCGGCGTCCACGCCGCCGTTTACTCACTGGTAAAGAGGATTCCAGAGTTTAGCGGTCGCCCAGGTAGGATTAGGTGCAACTACCGCCTTGTCATGGAGCGAGACATGCCCGTCTCCCCAGCCAATGGTGGTCTGGCGTCCGCCACCGTGCCGATATTTGGTTGCCGTGTAGGTGACATGCATCAGTTTTGACGTGTCGCCCCAAGAGACAATGACACCCGTGTCGGTCTTGTCGATATAGAGAATGGTGCAACTCAAGGTCTTGAACCGATGGGAGGCCTCCCCAACGTCTGAATCGTAGTTCCCGTCCGCGAATCCTTTCCAGCCCGCAAAGGCATTGATGCCAAAACTCACACCCTGGTCGCCTCCCTCGCCGTATTGACCATACGATTTGTACGGGGAAATGTCACTTGGGCAAAGAAAGAACGGCACTTTTGTCCCTGCGGGAAAACTGGGTTTGCCTATACTATTTTTTGCCATTGTATAACCCAGATAGGGAGCAATTCGGTTCATCCAGGTGGTGTGGCCCTTGACGAGATCGCCGGCGGCTGGAAAATAATCTTGCCCGTCATCCATATACATCACACTGCCCAGGACAATCTGCTTGACATTGTTCACGCAACTGATGGCCCGCGCCTTATCCCGTGCTTTCGCCAGGGCGGGCAGAAGCATCGCGGCAAGTATGGCGATTATGGCTATGACGACCAGCAATTCAATAAGAGTGAAAAACCTTCTCATTTGTTCCTCATGTTTGTTGTTCAAAGGCTATCCCACAAAATGGGGGCTCCAGACACACTATTATTATAACAAAAAACGACAGAAATACCATCATGTTTCTGCCAATTTTTATGATTTTTCCGCCAATTTTATGTTTTGAGGTAACTGTTCAGCCCCCCGCCCGTTTTGACGTGCGCAGCCTCTGATCTGCCACAAGTGTACGACGTGCCAGGCGTGAGACCCCAACCTGCCCGCGAGGCCGGAAGGCCTCGCGGATTGAAGTGGCCTGGGGTTCAGAATAGATACGTTTTGAACGGTTTGAGGAGGCGACAAAACTGTCTCGCCCTTCCGCTTCCTTCTGGGGAACTATATTCCCTTGAGGCTCATCAGGATGACTCCCGCAATGCAGAAGGCAAGGGCCAGGCCACTGTGCGTGGTGAGCCTCTCCTTCAGGCAGATCGTGCTGTACAAGGTGAACCAGATCAGGCACGAGGCGCTGATGATGGGCGAGGCCACGGCCCCAAACCCCATCTTTGCGAGAATATTCAATCCTTGGTATTGGAGGAAGAAGCCGCTGACCATGTAGGTTGCGCCCAACGACAGGCCCAGCAGCAGTGCGCCATGCGTGAACCCGCAAATGGCCTGACGGGGGCGGAAGGAGGAGAGCATGAGCCATGAGCAGAGGGCTCCAGCCTGAAGAGCGCAGGTGCGGCTGACTGTGCTGACAACATCGGCGGCCTGAAAATAACTTGGCAGATTCATCAGGGTTTGGATTAATCCCACGCAGCAAAAATCCGTTGCCGAGGCCAGAAGCCAGATTTTCCTGTTGCCGTTTACCCGAGGAGAGTTGTCCCGGGCCTTGGCGAACAATCCAAGCGCAACCAGCAGGAGCGCAAGGCCGATGAAGCGAGTTGCGCCTGCCCGTTCCCCGAAAACGAGCGTACCCACGAGAAAAGGCACGACCATGCCTGACTGGATGACCGCCCAGGCAATGCCGTTGGGACCGTTCCGCATGGCGATGCTCATCATCTCCAAATGGAGCAGATTCAAAAAGCCCGCCGCGCCGATGGAGGTCAGCGCCAGCAGGCGGACATGCCTGTCTGTCTGCTGATCAGGACGAAGCCAGAGCAGAACGGACGAGACTACGATGATCAGCAGAGATGAGCAGCAGTTGGTCTCGGTGATGGAAATCTTCTTCGCCGTGCCAACGCTGACAAAGACCCCCACCGCAGCCCAGCCGACTCCAGTGAGAATCATCAGGAGTATGCCCAATGCAATCATCCGCGCCAACTATTCCCAGATGACGTTCTCGACATGGCCTTCCGTGTCATACTCCACATCCTCAGGGCCTGTGATGCGCTTGCCATTGACGGTCAGGTTGCGGATGGTGAAATTGCGGAAAACGGCCTCGTCGTCAAGGGAGGCTATCCTGACGGGGAGTCTGTTGGGCACGCCTGGCTCGGTGACGACGGCGATGTTCTCATAAAGGATGTCGCGGATGGAGCCGTATTTGCCAGGAAAGCCCCAGCGGTGGTTGTCGGCGAACAGAAGGCGGGGTACGCCCAAGGCGATTTTGCCTTTGCCGTCGGGGCTGTCAATCTGGCGGAAGAGCCAGGAATTATCACGGCGGTAAACCTGTGCATCGGACTCCTGGAACACCTCGGGAAGGTTATCGGCCTGGTATTCGATTCTGAGGTCGCGGAAAGTCACGTCATGGATGTCGGCGTAGTTGCCGTTTTGTATGTCCAGGCAGACGGCTGAGTTGTGGATGAGGTCGCAGTTCTCGAACAGTATGCGCATGAACTCAGGGGCGCCTGTCTCGATGCCGATTTCCAGCGTTCTGCCCCAACCGCACCAGAGCACGCAGTTGCGCACTGCGATGTCGGAGACAGCCCGTCCCATCCGCCACGGCACACTGGCCAGCGGCGCATGGTCGTAGCCTTTAAGGACGATGGCGTCGTCGAAGGCGCGGACGAAAGAGTCGGTTACCTCGGCGTGGTCGGTGTTGACGAAATCAATGCCATCGGTGTTGTAGCGCCATTGCCCGAGGACTTTGTAGTGGTCGATTCTGATGTCGGAACAGCCGAAGAACATCGTTGTCCAGCCTGGGGAGTCCTGAACGATGATGTCACTGATATGGATGTCAGTGGAGTTGTAGAATTTCACGGAGGATGGCTGGATGTCCTCGTTCAGCCTGCGAAAGAAGCGCTCGACCATCCCGCCATGCAGGGTGCCTCCGCCGAAAATCCTGACATTGTGGACGTCATTGCCGTAAATCGTGCCGAAGACGATGGCCGAGGGGTCAATATAGACGGAATCGCCTGAGTTGAGGCGTATCTCGCCAGGAAAATGAAGTCCAGGACCGAAATAACGCACCACGGAATTCTCATCCACCGCCTCTGTCGGTTTGTCAAAAAGGAAATACAGCACATTGTGGGCAGAGGTCAGTTCCAGGACATAATAGCCTGGCTTCGCCAAGGTGAACTCCACCTGGCCCACGCCATGCGAGGCTGGAGCCAATCCGCAGGAAAGCGGACGCAGAACCGCCTGCTCAGCCTGGAAATCACCAGAGACAACCACCTGAATAGGCTCGTCTGCGGAAAAACTGACAAAACCCGCCAATTCCGACTGGGAGCCTGGTCGCTGTGTCCCTGGCCAGGGACGGTTGAACGGCAATGCCGATTCGCGCGTGACACGAACACGGGCAGCCACCCCGTTCAAAGTCACGGCGTAGCGGTCAGTGAACAGCATGCCATAATCCTCTGGGGCAAAGGCCTTGCGATTCAGGGGTACTTCGTGGATGTTCAGCATTTGATTGACCTTGATGGGCGCTTAGGAGTTGTTGATGGCTCCTTTAAGCCTCGCGGATTGAAGCAGCCTGGACTTCTGAATAGGTATCCTTATTATAACAAAAACCAGCGGGAATACAATCATATTAATGCCATTTTGCATTAAGTTTCTGCCAATTTCCCTCCTCTCGCAATCTTTCCTCAATTCCTGTGACTATTCAGCCTCTTCCCGCCTGTTTTGACATGCGCAGCCACAGATTCGCCACTTGAGCCTCACGTGCCAGGCGTGAGTCGCCAGCCTGCCAGCAAGGTCTTAGGCCTCGCGGATTGAAGTGGCCTGGGGTTCTGAATGGATTCGTTCCGCATGTTTTCTGCGATACTCCAGCGGGGTCATTCCGTAGGCCTTCTTGAAATGCTTAGAGAAATGGCAGCCGTTGCAGAAGCCCGCTTCCCTGGCGATTTCCTCTATGGGCTTGCGGCGTTCCGACAGGCGCGTTATGGCGTATTGCAGGCGTATTCTGGTCTGGTATTCGTGGGGAGAATAGCCTGTCATTGCACGAAATTCGCGGAAAAGCGTGCGTTCGGAGGTGTGGGCGATGCGCGCCAATTCGGCCACGCCCAACTCCTCCTGAAAATGGGAACGGATATAACCCAGCAGCCCAGCCAGCCAAAGAGATGTCTCAGGGGCAGGCTTGACTGAGGTGACCCGCTCGCCCTGGCAGAGGCCCGCGACAATCTCCATGAACAGGGCCATCCCCAGAAAAGACCAGCCAGGACGCTCCTCCTGGATGGTCTGCGCCAGACGCTCCACCAGACGCGAAATCGACAGCAGCGTCTGCCCTGTCAGGTGAAAAACGGGCGCCGCTGGATTTCGCCCTCTTGCGCATGGTTTGCCCAACGGGAAGAACTCCTCAAATTCAGGCATGGCGTACGCGTCCAATTGCGGAAGCGGCAATTTGTCGGGATGATAGCAGATATTGACGATTCCAAGGGTGCCTGTGTCGTCGTAGGCATGGACACTGGCTGGATGAATGACCAATACATCCCCTTTGGTGATGGGCGACTGCTGTTCGTCCACAAGCGAGAGGGCATTTCCCTCCAGCACCACCACGATTTCAGTGAAGTCGTGGTCATGCCAGGCTCGCGCTGGATGAAGCCCCGTCTTCACTTTCTCCAGGTAGATGGGAAGTCGAAACGGCTGGACGTAGCCATGGAATTTGGAATGCGTCAGAGGCATGGGGAAAAACGCGAAGCGGCTTGGCAGCCGTTTTTACGGCTCCAAAGGGCATTGTTCACGGATGGCATCTTCTGATCAGCCACAAGGGCGAAATCACTGTTTGGCCGCCCAGACGGCGGTCTCCTCGATGGCCTCCTCGGGCGTAATCTGCGGGTGGAAGTCCAGTTCGCGACGCGCCTTGCCGATGTCGAAGCACATGTGAGTGGCCAGGAAACGGAGACCGTTCACGTCCTTGACCAAATCCGCGTGGTCACGGATAATCTCCTCCAAATCCATGTGTACGATGTGCGCTTTCCTGCCCAACGCCAACGCATTCAACTCAACATAACGGTTCAGGGTAACAGCATGATCCAGGCAGATGTTATAGACCTGCCCAATGGAATGAGGACGCTCCAGCGCCAGGACAAATGCCCGCGCCAGTTCCTTGACATAGATGG
The DNA here is from genome assembly GCA_017431185.1 of Victivallales bacterium. Next base: position 11,812 of record JAFRLP010000390.1, read on the forward strand.
GCTGAAGCAGCGCCTGGCCGTCATTGGGCAGCAGGATGGGCTTCTCCGCCAAAATGTCGGGGATGAAATCCGCACGACGGCAACCCAGATTGTCCAGCGGAAGCATCCCTGGACCCGTGATATAGCAGGGACGCAGGACGGTGCCTGGGAATCCCTGATTCATGAATTTGTCCATCAGCAGGGCGTCGACGATCCGTTTTTTCGCCCAGCCAGTGGTGGGCTCGAAGCCGCCGTATGGGGCATTCTCGTCACAAGGCACGTAGGGCAGGGGAGCATAACCGCCAGTCGAGGAGCAATGCAGATAGTGGCGCAGGTTCTGGGCGTACTTGCACACCAGTTCCAGCGACTCGTTGGTCGGCACCGTGTCTATGACATGCGTGTAGCGGGTCTGGAAAACCTCGCGCATCGACGCCTCGTCCTTCTTGTCCGCCTGAATCAGTTTTACCCCCTGAACCTCATTCACGAAGGTCTGTTTCCGGCCCCTTGTCAAAATGGTCACGGGGATTCCGCGTTTGGTCAATTCCATCACAATGTGGTGACCGACCCAGCCTGTGCCGCCCATTATCAAAACGTTCATGCTCGCATCCTGTTGTTTGTGGTTATTGCACTCAAAAAACACGGTAAAATATAAAACTTCTCCACTAATTTGCAAATGGCCCTTTGGACTGCGAGTGCAATTGACCGCGCGGAGCGCGGCCTGCCAAACCTCCTATGAAACACACCGTGTTTCCTGCGTTGTGTTGACGGCGGCGAGGACGCCGCCGCTACCTTTACTCACTCGTGGTTGTCGCTGGACTGGTTTGGCAGGCCGCGCTCCGCGCGGCCAACCTCCATTGCACCGGGGGGAAATTTTTAGTGTATATCGCGTTTTTTTGCCGTTGTCAGGTGGCGGGATAGGTTTCATCCGCTATCATA
>JAFRLP010000391.1 GCA_017431185.1 Victivallales bacterium
CGCCTGGCCGACCTCGCGCCGGGCATCGTCCATTCCATCATCGCGGGTAACTGTCCCGGCAGGCTGTCGCTGTCGTTCCTGTGCGACATGACTGCGACCGACTGGTCGGAGCAGGAGAAGGCGGTCATGGAACTGGGGCAATAGAACAGGCAACTATAGAAGAACACAGGGCCGTCCGGCGGAGATGCCGGGCGGCTTTCTTGTTGCTGTATTTCGTGATTCCAGTTATTGTTTATTTCGCTATCGTAATTGACAAAACATCTACAGTCTATTTGACCTCATGCATTTTAATATTGTAATATTGGAGAGTTGTCTGTTTCTCTCAATTTGTCTTATTTTGCGAGGCATTTTATGCCATTGATATATTGTTTTCTAGCAATTTCATAATCGGCCAATGTTTTAACTAAAAAACACAATGAAGCATATAAGTCATTTGCCTTTTGCAAACAATCTTCATCGGTTTGATTATGGATACCTTCACTCAAAACTTTATACAGTGTTCCAAGTGGATTGAAACCATTTACGTTGAGATAAACAGGCAAAGCTTTTTTTGCCTCTTCTATTTTATCAGACATAGGCGAATTATCTTGCAATTTTGCTATTTTACTTAATGTCGTTTCATCTCCTTGTTCTTTTGCCTGTTCTGCAATTTTGTCAACCAGTAATAATATATGAGGTTCCAATACTTGCCGAAAATATGCAAATGCACCGATACCAAATCCATCTCTCAAACAACATACAGCTTTTTTCAGTAATTCTGCATCATCAGGAAAGACATCTAGAATCTCTTTGCTCACTCGGGGAGCCAATGATGGCCACTCTCCACATTTCGTTAGAATCAATTGATTTCCGTCATGATGGACATGAATGAAAAAAGTTTTCTTGCATCTGCAAGATTGATCCGTGCATTCAAAGTCTATTTGAATATAACGTTGTTCTGGCTGGGAAGTTGTTTCTGACAAAGAAATCCCTGGTGTAGAACCAAAACGATGGAAAAAAACTTGTTTCTTACAATTTGGGCAGAAAATAGATATTTGATTACAAAGATAAGTTAAACCATCATCTATCGACTTATTATATTCAAAAGCAATTGATTTGAATAGAGGTGCATCTTGGAGAAAAGGACCAAACGCCTCATGGGGAATCACGTTATCAAGTTTTTTCATGGTTAAGTCTCCTAAATGAGCAACTGCATTGCCTGTCTTGTGTTTCGCGAGTCACATCTTAGGCAAGTCCCATTGCTATTGCGTTGCCACACAATAAATATACCGTAAATTGTAGTCTTTTCCATAAGCATTTGCGCATTTTACGCATTTTCACGCGTTCTCGTGATTCCAGTTCCCATCTTCCGCCAGCGTCATCGCATTTGTACGATGTTTTGGGGTTGGAGCATGGGGCTCACATTCGCTTCATTCGTCATGCTGTGAAGTTTCTGGAGAGATACAAGGTTCGAGAGCAGAAGAACAGGGAAAGGAACGCGATTCAGACAGTGGGGCTTGCCTAGACGTGCTGATGTTCAATCACCAGGCCCTTGTGGCTGTCATTTCTGGTTGCGAGCCTCCTTTATACAGGCGCGGATGAAATCTCCTTTGGCTTCAGTATAGGCATCTCGGTTGTGCCTGAAGCGCTTCTGCAGTTCCATCTTCAATTTAGCATATTCCTCAGCCTTGCACGGGTTCCGCCTCAAATAGTCTCGAAATACGATTTCATCCCAGTCGCCCGGATGACGGATATGCAGATGGAAGACTCTGTCCGCGAAACCCTGCGGCGTGTATCCTTTGCACAAATCAAGCCGATACTCTGGTGCGGGCTTTTCAGCCATGACCGTATATCCGCATTTCTCAGCGGTTGCTCGCACATCGTCTGCCGAGGAATCGGGATTAACTTCCAGCAGTATGTCCACCGTCGGTTTGGCGATCAATCCCTCAACGGCGGTGCTGCCGATATGGTTAATCCTGACAAGAAGACTACCAAATTGTTTTTCCAGCAGAGCTTTTTCTTCATTGTAATAATTCGTCCAGTCAGAATTATGCTCAGACAAGATGATCGGAAATAGCTGCCACAATTCCTCCAATGTCATCTCTGACAACTGTTTTGTTTTAATCATGTGTTGGCCTCCGATAAGCCTTGTTTCAACCTTGCCAGTCCTTGCAGGCATCAATTCATGAGGATACATTTCCAATTCGGCCGTTGACAGTTCAATGGCGTCGTTGCTGCTCTTGCACGCCAGCCCCTTGATGAAAGGATTCTATCCGAGCGTGCTTATCTAACGCCACTGTCGTCAATCTAATTTGCCAGTAGTAGATAATCCATACAGAAATCGCCAAAATAAGCAGGGCTGGAAGTCTCATTTTCAGCAAGGAACCGAAAAGCAACGGCAATGACAACGGCACACAAGCCACCAGCAGCCAGACAGTTGGAACGCCAAGCACAAGAAAACTCAATAAGAACATTACCGTTCCAACGGACAGACCAATGGCGGCGAGTTCGTTTCGCCAATTCTTCGGATCCTTGAAAAACTTCATGACGTTCTTCTGACGCGTCATGGCCATATCTCAATGAACCGACGTTCTTTGGGTGCGGCATCGGGACCGTTGTCGTCATTGCCGATGATGCCGTCAGCCGTCAGGTTGTCGGTCACGGTTCTGGCGGAGCCAACGCCAAGCGTCCGAAGGGATGAGACGATGTTCTGCTTGATTACGCCGACCATGCACTGCATCATCGACAGCGGACGATGTGCGTCGGCTTCATCCAGTTTTGTCTTGAGGGTCTCAAGCTTCTCGCGAACATCTTCCGTGAGGTCACCTGTCAGTTTTTCGTTTATATAGGCGATGGCCGCTTCCTTTTTCTGTGCAAATGCCTGTGCTGGCGGCACGTCGTTGCCAATCTCGGAGACATCGGCGCCCTCTTCCTTGGCGGTGGCGAGAATCACGTCGAGGCGCGCCATTTCCGCGCTCGTCATCATGCGAAGCATTGACTCCATTGCGATGGTCAGACGCTCCTGACTGGACTGGAATCCGCTGATTGTCGGCGGCACTTCAATGGAGTATTTCGTCTGAAGGAGTTTGAACACCGCGGTCATGCGCTTGCCCGTGTCATTGCCTGTGCCCTTGCCTAAGATGTCGCGGACAATCTGCTCGACTGCCTGGCGATTTTGGGCGAGTTTGGCCTTTCCTGCGTCGGAGAGGAGCGCTTCAAATCCCTTGAGGAACAGGTCTGGAGCATTGCCCGCCGCGCCAGCGATGACTCGAATGACGTTCTTCTGGTCTTCGGAAGTCAGTTTGGTCGCGTTGCCGAAGTCGATCATGGTCACGCCGTTGGGGACGCCGTGGGCGATGTCGTCGGCGGTCGGAACCATGATGTTGCCCGCATGGAGGTCACCATGGTAGAAGCCAGTCTTGGTGAAAAGGCCCTCGCGAATCCAGATGGTCGTGAGGTTGGAGAGGGCGTCGTGCTTGGCAAGGGTGTCCTCATAGATATTCGTGAGCTTCTCCGCTCCGTCAAGCATGCTCACGATGGCATCATCCTTGCTGCGGTTGGCAATGCCGTCGATCACGCTTGCCTTGTTTGCGGCAATGGCCTCATTCGTGTCCTTGAGGAACTTGTCCATCGGCACGCCAGGCGCGCGTTCAAGCACCATCAGCCCTTTGGTCGGCTCCGTGCCAGGAATCTCGCTAAGACGCATGGAGGAGACGTTGGTGAACGTTTTGTTCACTTTCGCTGTTCCCGCATCATAGACATCAAGACCAGCCTTGACGTTATCCGCCTCAAGCGTGAGGTCAAGCTCTTTCATGATCCCCGACAGCGTACCTTCAAAAGTCAGGGACATCCCTTTGATTCCCTTGGCGACCTCGCGGAACACCTCCGCCTCGCGCAGTGCGCGCAAGTGCGCATCTGGACGCAGCATTTTGATGACGCATTCGCGCGGTTCGGCCTCGCCCTGCAATTTTATGGAGCAGAGGAAGGTCTGTGCAACGGAGGCCGCGCCCAGCGCGTTCTTTATGGTAATGGACTCAATCGTGCCGTTGGAGCGCGCAATGATATCCGCCAACTGCGCTTTGACGGCCTTTTCGGGAATCGGCGCAAGTTTGGAGCGCATGTCATCGATGGCAAGACGGAAGTTCGGGTCCGTGAACGCATCGGGATCCAGTCCCTGCATCATCTTCTGAAGAAGGGGACCAGCGCCTTTGAGCAGTTCACCGAAGCGGATGCCGTCGGAAGCGCCTGCGACAGTGTGGCGGACAAGACGCGCCATCATGTTGCGCTGGTCAGGGCCACTCATCTTCTCGAAATAGACGTTGAGCGTGGCTTTCAGAAGTTTCATCTGCGGGTCGCTTGCACGGTCAGCTACAATCGCGTCAAGGGAAGAGGCTGAGTTCATTGCATCGGGATTTTCCTGCGGGAAAACGTTTGCGAGCATCGTCTTCACTTGCGACTGCACGCTCTGCTTCATCGCCTCCTCGATGCTTTTGTTCAATTCGAGTTCAATCTGCGCGAAGAAATTCGCCTTGCCGTGACGGCGGTAATCGTACACCTTGTCCTTTTCCTCATGCTCCTCCACTGCAAAAAACACATCGGCCTCGGAGACGTTTTTGTCGGACATTTCCTTCTTCAAGGTATAGGCGTCGTTCTCGGATGAACCGATGCCCGCCTCGTTGAACTGTCTTTTCTGCGAGTAGTCATCTATTTCATTCAGGCTGCCTTTTCCATTTTGCCTCTCTTTGGCAACTTGAGCGTCAAAGTCCTTGACGAGGCGGTCCAGATATTGGTCAGGAGTCATTTCACGACCGACACGCGCGATTGTTTTCGCCTGATTGTCAAGGAGCGTGTCAAGAAGCTTGACGACCGCCTCCTGCATTGACGGGTCGAGACTCGCCAACGCCGTCGGTACGGCATTCTTGTTCGCGGCGCGCTCCGTCATCAGGGCGGCTATCGTGTCGTGGTGCTTGGCGAATACGTTCCGAAGACGCTTGCCATCAAGATAGCCGGACTTGCCGATGTCCTTGTCATATTCGGAGATGTCCTCCGCGAGAATCAAGTCCGCCGCGAAGTTGTGGATTTTCTGTTGCTTTGCCGTGGGACGCCCTTCGCCAATGGCGCCTTGCGGAGCGGCCTTTGGCAGATGAATCCTGGCCTCCATATCGCCAGCCGCTTCCAGTTTGCCGTAGAGTGACATCATGTCCTCGCCGACAAGGTGACGCTGGGAGACTATTTTATCGTAATGAGCGTCAAGCGCCGGCCCGCTCGTGATGTTCTCCTTGATTGCCTGAATCGCCAGTTGTTTGGCCATGTCTCGGTCTAGATAGGCAAGGCGTTCCCCTGACATCCCGTAGCGGACGGAAAGAATGTCGCGGCTCAGTTCCATCTGGCGGTTCTTGATGCTCTCACGGCGCGGCACACCGACAGAGTCCGCTCCATTGACCGTCTTTTCAAGTTCAAGTCTCTTGTCGTAGCGAGTAAGCATCTTCTCGACCATGTTGCCGCCGAAAATCTCCGTGTCGCGAACAATGTCCTTCTCAAGCGCATAGAGGGCGTCCTCTACTGATGGCAGAACCACGATGGCGTCCTTGCCCTTGCCGTCGCCATCCTTGATGCGCACCTTTGCGCTCTGACCGCCGACGAGACCGATGTCAACCTGCACGCCGCCCATAGTTGTGCGAATGAATTGTCCGCTCGGAAAGTCAGGGTCGCCATGTTTTTCCATAAGACGGCAGTTCGTGCCAGCAAGGAAGTCCTTGTCCGCCTGTGTATACGGGCGGATATCAGGAGCTGTCTTGACGTATTTTTCGTTGAAACTGGCTATCTGGGCCCCTGCGCCTTTTTCCTGCACATCTTTCTGGCACACTGTAGACAGGTAACTCAATGCGCAATGCACATTGTCCACGCCCTCCTTGAGCGCGGCCTTTGTGGCGCGCTGATTCTTGGCGCTGATGCCGTGGCAGATATTGTAGATGCCAAATGTAAGGATGCCAAGGAAGAATTTCTTGACCGTGCTTGCATGGAGATGTCCGCTTTTGACCTCCGAGAGCCGTGCGGAGAGAACGCCAGTCTCGTCATTCGTGATCTTCTTCACATCTTTGTCGGGGATGCCAGACATCCCCTTGAAGAGGTTTTTCTCGAATTTGCCCCAGTTGCCGATTGTTGTACCGCTCATTTTCTAGTCCTTTAATATTGATGATGATGCTGTAAACTCGATGAAGAACCTTTGCCATAGGCAGGCAATGAAATTCCGTTGAAAAAAACTGCTTTACTATACACCTTTTTCCTTATTTTTGTATTTCCTCAATTGTTTTTTTGTGGGTTGTGGGAGCAAAACTACTCTCTTTTGTGTCAGTCATACTGAATACACGGAAGGTGCCGAAAGGTTACAGATTTATGTTATTTGCTTTTCGCTCTATTCCCCATGCGGGTAGGCAACAGCGGGTTCACGCTTCGCGCCACCCGCTTTCCGTTCCTGCCACCGCTTGCGCGGTTCCACTATCCAGTGACGTTCCATCCGTGGGTTCCGCTCGCCGCTTCCGCCTTCGCGCTACGCGCTACGGCGGGACAAGCGCGGCTTCGCTTCACCCACGGGTAAAGTCCTGCGCCGCTATCGCAGCTTTTCCATTGCAGATATCTACACTCTTGGGGAACAGAGCGTTGATTTATTATTCCAAAGCATCAAGGGCTTGATTCAGACAACAGCCCCAAATAAAAACCGTCCATCGAATTGACTTCACCGCCTCTCAAGATTACGTTAAACACGTTCCAGCAAAACAACAACACCATCATCATTCCCGAACTCCGCAATGAAAAAACTCTTCATAACTCTTCTTTCCTTATCCTTCGCAGTTCTGACGGCGTCTGAGTTTGTCAAAAACGCGGATTTCAGCAGCGTGTCTCCTGAAAAGCTTCCAACCTCCTGGAGCATCAATGCCAATCCAGGCAGCAAGGTGGAGGTCAACGATGGTGTGCTGACCATGAAGCCAGCCAACGAAAAAGACAGCATTCTATTGATTCAGCATGGAATCAAACTGCCTTACAACACGCCACTTCTGGTCAGCTATGATGCGATGGCGGAGGCCGATGCCGTCTACCGCATCTATATCGAAGGAACTCGAAAACAAAACGGCAAAACCGAATACTACTCATTCATTTTGCAACCCAAAATCTCAGGCACGGGAAAATTCGAGACGATACAAGACGTCATCAACATCCCTGACAAATGGCAGAATCCATACATCGTCATAAGAGTCATCGGCAACAAGGCGGTTAGCTTCAAGAACCTGCAAATTAAAGAGATAAATGATATCCCTGACTTCAATTTCGACTTCGCCATCCAAAATGACGGCATACCGCTCGGCTGGGGACTGCGCGGCAAAAAAGAACAATTCAAATTCTCAAAGAACTTAGCGGTTCTGACGCCGCAGGGACAGAACATCGCCTTCATCAACTACCATCTGAATCAAATGATTCCAGGCGTCACCTACCACATTTCGCTGGATGTGAGAGGCGATGAAGGCGACAGATTCAAGGCCTACGCGGAATGGTCATTGCGCGACCACGACGGCAAATATGTGAGAAGTTCCTCGTCGGTAACTGCAATGAAGCGGGGACACCTTGCGCAGTCGTCGCCGCAGGGGGCTATGTGACAACTTTTGGCCTCTTCGTCTGTTTTGTTCATATAGGTGTGACTATTACCGACTCTTACCGATGGAGAAATTCTGAATGAATGTCGTGCATGACACATGCACCTTGATAATATAGCCTTTAAATTGGTAAAATCTTTTCTCGTGATTCCATTTCCCA
>JAFRLP010000392.1 GCA_017431185.1 Victivallales bacterium
ATTCCTCCCCGCGCAGGGACTGCATCAGTTCCTGGAAGGCAAGGATTCTTGCCAGACGCTGGTTCTTCTCCTTGATTTCCAGGGTTTTCGCAAGTTTGTCCAGTTCGCTTTGAAGAAGGGGGGCGTTGAGCCTTTGGGAAACCAGACGGATGGCGTTGAGGGCATAGAGATACTCCGCGCCGTATGGGGCGTCGCTGTGGTGCTCCAGCATCATGGAGAGCGCGTGGAGGGAAAGCAGCAGGTCGGCCAATAGTTTGTTGCCAAGCGCGGAATCCGCATGAAAGTAGGAAACCAGGCAGGAGAGCAGCTCCTGTCGCAAGGCTTGCTTTGCGGTTTGCGCACACATGGCTAGATGACTGGCTACGCGGCGCGTTTATGAATGCTTGGCTCGTGCCGCCGCAGACTTTGGCGGCTCCTCCCTATGCATGTACTGAAGCAGAGGGCGCTGAAGCATCTGCTGATAGATTTTGACGTATTCGTCCGCCGTGCGGTCGTTATTGAACGTCTCCCGCGCATGTTGCATGATGCGCTCGATTTGGGCGTTCTTGACGGGGGCGATCAGGCTGTTGAACTGCATGGCCTGGTCGATGGCCCAGCGCAATCCCTGGGCGTCATGGTAGTCAAAGACAAAGCCGTTGCCGCTGTTCTTGCTGATGTCCAGATGCTGAACCGTGTCGTGCAATCCGCCCGTGTTGAAGACGATGGGCAGGCTGCCGTAGAGCGGACCTATCATCTGTGGCAGGCCGCACGGCTCAAACGAGGACGGCATCAGGATGAAGTCACTGCCCGCATAGCCCAGGCGTGACAAATCCTCCTGGAATGGCATGACGCAGATGCGGTCCTGGAAACCGTGCATCGCCACGATGTCCTTGAAAACCTGGAAATACGGGCCATTGCCCACTATCCCCACCTGGAGCATCCGGGGCCAGTAGTCATGGATGATGCTGTACATGATCTGTGCCAGCAACTGCGGCCCCTTCTGGATGGGGTCCAGACGGGACGGCCAGAAGAACAGCGGCGCATCCGGATTGACGATGAGCCCCGTCCGACGTTGGAACTCCACCTTGTTGGCGCGTTTCTTCTCGGCTTGTGCCGTCGGCCCGTAGTTCGCCACCAGAGCCTGGTCTGTCTCAGGCATGTAATCGGGGTCGGGGGCGTTCAGGATGCCCTTGGCGCAGCCGGCGTGGTACTTGTTGGACATTTCGCGCTGAATCTGCGGGGCGATGAACGGATGCCGTCCGTCAACGATTTCATGAAGGAAGGTGGGACTGACCGTGTTGATGAAGTGCGCCCCGAAAATTCCGCTGGTCAGCAAATCAATCAGGTTGTTCTCGCGCGACTCCTCGTAATTGATTGGCTGCCGCTTGAAATAGAGGTCCTGCCAGAACAGGGCCGTGTCGATGCCGTGGTCCTCCACGGTTGCCAGAGTGGTGTCCTGGGTGTGGATGTTATGGACGGTCAGCAGCGTGGGAATGTTCAGCCGTCTGGCGTAGCCTGGTATCAGGCCGGTCATCCAGTCATTGCAGTGGATGAGGTCGGGCTTGACCTGCGGGATGATGTTGTTGATGACCTCCCGCTGAAACACCAGGCTCATGTTGAGCGATTCCGCCGCATAGCTGGGATAGACCTGGTTGCGGTAGTAGAAAGTGCGGTCTTCCGCCAAATGGACACGTGTCTCCCCGTCATTGTCCGCATGGAGGCTCTGCTGGTACTTCTCCAGTTTGGCGTCCAGCAAATCGGCCACCTCGATGTGAAAGAGGCGGCGATAGTGCGGCAGGGCGACATGCACGTCAACACCGCGCTGGTACAGCGCGGCTACCAGGGAGGCGGAAACATCCGCCATGCCGCCGGCCTTGGCCGATAGTTTGTGGGCGATGTCCCCCATGCCGGCAGGCACGTAGGTGATTTCCGGAGTGACCAGAAGGACCTTCAGTTTGCGCTTACTCTGTTTCTTGTGATTCATAGCAATAGAGGCTCAAAGGTAATGAATTGACAGCAAATATGGTAATATAATGCGTTTTCGCCCAATTTCAAGTCGGCGTCACTCATTCTACCACGATGACGTTGTTCATGGAGTTGAGACCGTTGGAGACGTGGAGGGGGTTCCCCGCGTCCAGCATCCAGACACCATCCACCACGAATTTGTACTCGTATGTGCCTGGCTTCAGGTAGATGAAGGCAGTGTGGGTGTCGGTTTTGGCGTCAAAGCGCAGAAGTTTCGCCTGGGGGTTCCAGTCATTGAAGGAGCCAGCCAGGTAAACCTGGGACTCGGCGGGGGCTTTCGCCGTGAATACCACCTTGCGCCGAATGAACTTTCCCCTGGTCTTGCGTCGGGATGGCAAATCGCTCACCTTCTGCGCGGTTGATTTGCTACGTGTCTTGGTTTCCTTGGTCATATCCGTACTCCTTGATGTTTGCGATAGGAGACCCATATTGCCTATTACGAAAAAATTACTATAAACTGAAAAAGCCCATTTACAAATGCATTGCCGAAAAAATCTCCCCCGGAAAAAATGCGCGGGCTGGTTTGAAATTGTTCCGTCTTTGGCCATAGTATTGTTATCTCCTTTCGATGACAGTGCGCAAGGCCGCCTCGAACGGGAAGAATGTCATGGATGGTGAGTATGGCTGACTGGCAACAGAACAAACGGGATTCGGACGGCATTCTCTGGGATGCCGACGGACTGGAGATCGAACGCGAAAGTTTCCGCAGAATCGAGGCGGAGGCTGGTGAGTTGCGAACACGTTTCTCCGAGCAGGAGTGGCATGTTGCGCGCCGTCTGGTGCATACCACTGCGGACTTCTCCATTCTGGAATCGCTGGAATTCCACGGCGAGGTGGTGGAGGCTGGGCTGGAGGCTTTGCGCCGCGGTGTGCTTATCTACAGCGACTCCAACATGATTAAGGCTGGTTTGTCGGTGCCGAAATTGCAGCGTTTGCACACTGGATATGCCCGCGAGGGCATTCTCTGCCCCATCATGGAACCCGCCGTGGCGGAGTACGCCAAGGCGCATCATCTGACCCGTGCGCTGGCTGGAGTCACGCTCCACCGTGAACAATTGTCGGAGGCCGTCATTCTGTGCGGAAATGCGCCGCTGGCGCTGGCGTCCATCGCCCGCATGTGCCGGGATGAGGGGCTGCGACCGGCGCTGATCATCGGCATGCCAGTGGGGTTTGTCAATGTCATCGAGTCCAAGCAGATGCTCTCCCAGGTGACGGATGTCCCCTGGCTGCGGCTCAATGGCCGTCGCGGAGGCAGTCCCTTGGCGGTTGCCGCCCTGCATGGCATCATGGAGTGCGGGTAGGACCCCCTGGCCAAAGTTAAGTTTTTCACCAATCCACCATGCCTCAGACCGAATTACGCAATGGCTTCACCACTGGCAGCGCGATGTGCGCTGCTGCGGTGGCTGCGTGGCGTGGTTCCGCTGAACCCGTGGAGCTGGAGTTGCCCGGAGGCGGGCGGCTGGCCATCCCTGTGGCGTGGCAAAAAGGGCATTGCGCCGCCGTCGTCAAGGACGGGGGGGATGACCCCGATGTCACCAGCGGCTGCGAAATCGTGGTCAGGCTGGATCCTTTTGACGGAGGCGTCCAGGAGTCGGACCACCAGGAGGAAGGGGAGGACCTGCTGCTCGTGGTGCGCGGAGGGGAGGGCGTGGGCGTGGCGACGCGTCCTGGCCTGGCCATCGCTCCTGGCAAGTCCGCCATCAATCCCGTCCCGCGCCGAATGTTGCTGCGCAATCTGGCTATGGCGGGTGCGCAGGGGAGGCTTTTGGTCACGGTCTCCGTGCCGAAGGGACGCGAAGTGGCGGGCAGGACTTTGAATCCCACGCTGGGCATTGTCGGGGGAATCTCCATCATCGGGACAAGCGGCATTGTGCGTCCCTACTCCAACGAGGCGTATGCGGCGACCATCGCGCTGCAACTGCGCAGTGTCGCTGCTTCGGGCGGCAGACAGGCCGCTGTGACCACAGGCACGCGCAGCGCCGCCGCTGTGGCCAGGGATTTCCCGCATTTGCCGCCAGAGGCCATCATCGGGATTGCCGATTTCATCCAGGTGGCGGTGCGGGCTGCCGCCACGGCTGGATTGCAGACGCTGATTGTCGCCTGCATGCCTGGCAAACTGTTCAAGTATGCCTGCGGGGAGACCAATACCCACGCGCATCGCAGCAGAATGTCCCTGGTGCGTCTGGGAGAAATGGGCGTGGAGTTGCCAGGCGTCCCGTTGGCTAAAATGGACACGATGGGGGAACTTGCGTCCGCCATCGGGTCAGCGGAATATGCCAAGGTGCTGGATTTGGTGTACCCCGTGGCCAGGCGTGTTCTTCAGGAGTGGGCCGGCGGTTCCCTGAACATTGTGCTGGCTTTGTATGATGAGACTGGGAGGCGATTGAAATGATTGAGATTCAGGTCATTGGCGTGCCCGTGGACGGGCGGTTGTCGGAGCAGGGCAGGGCGCAGCTGGCGCAGGCCGAGGTGGTGGCCGCTGGCCGCCGTCTGCTGGACAGCCTGACGCTTCCGCCCCAGGCGGAGCGTGTCGTTCTGGCGGCTGACGCGGCGGATGCGTTGCGTCGGCTTCCCGATGACCGACGCTGCGTCGTCCTGGCTTCGGGCGACCCTCTGTATTGTGGCATCGGCGGCACGCTGACCCGTGTGCTGCCAGGGCGTGCCGTGCGGTTTCATCCCGCCCCGACGGCCTTCCAGGAGTTCTTCGCCAGGCTGGGGCGCAGTTGGGAGAGTGCGCGGCTGTTTTCGGTGCATGGGCACAAGCCAGTGCCCTGGCGTGCCATCCTGCGTGCGCCGCTGTCCGCCATTCTCTGCGACAACGTGCTGACGGCCTCTTCTCTGGCCGCCCATCTGGTGGAGCGTTGGCCGCAGGCGGTCCCCCGCCCGGCTGCCTTTGGCTGTAATCTGGGCTTGGATGGGGAGATGGTGGCTTGCGCTCCCTTGGGCGAAATCGCCAGGAATCCGCAGGCGAGCTGTTCGCTTTCCATGTTGGCGCTGTTGCCAGGTGACGCTGCATCGGAGCCGCCGTTGCCGCTTGGCTTGCCAGACGACGAGTATGTCCACTGGAACAAGATGATAACCCATCCCGAAGTGCGCGCCGTCGTGCTGGCCAAACTCGCCTGCGGAAGCGGTGTCCTGTGGGACTTGGGGGCGGGCAGCGGCTCGGTGGGGCTGGAGGCTGCGCAGTTCTCCCCCGCGCTGGAGGTCTTTGCCGTGGAGCAGGATGAGACCCGCTATGGGCAACTCTGCCAGAATGTGACGGCTGCTGGCCTGGCCAATGTCCATCCTGTCCACGGAAAATTTCCGTCTGTCACGGAGCAGCTTCCCCCGCCTGACCGCATCTTTGTCGGAGGAGGGGCGCGCGGCACGCTGGAATGGGCGTTCCGCCAGCTCCGTCCAGGCGGTCGCCTGGTGGCGACCGCCGTGCTCGCGGAGACGGTGGCGCAACTCTGCACCGTTCTGCCTCAGCATCGCCAGGAACTGCTGACCATTCAGGTCAGCCGTGTGGATGACGGCCTGTTCCGCGCCGAAAACCCCATCACCATCGGCGTGCTTCAATCATAACCACTCCTTTCCAAGAAGACGCGGGTCTCCAGTGCATTCATCGTGAATGATAGTTCCTCCGTCTGAATGGCGGCCAGTTTTTTTTCATAGACATCCCAGACATCGACTTTGTGGGGAAAGCGAATGGTCTTTCTGCCGCTGGAACGGCTGTGGATGGTCACGATTCCGTAGCCAGCGAAAAACGTGTCACCTGGGGCTGTGTAGCAATGGACTCCAGCCTGCCTCATCCATTCCGCCATCAATTCGGCGGGAATCATCGGGGAGCCGCAAAAGATAATAGTGGCTTTGCCAAAGGCATATTCCGCAAGGGCGACCGCACCGCCGTCAAGGTAGTGCCCCAGAGGCTTGACTGTGGCGTCATTGACGGCAAAACGGGTGGGGATGCTGGAGTCAAGGCCAAAGACTCCCCCGTCATGGCAACGCTGGATTTCCGTGGTTCCAGGAGGAATAACCGCGAATTCCACCCCCAGATGGGTGGACATGGACATGGCGTCAACGGCCTGCGTTTTGGAGACAAAGGCGGCTCCGTAAGGTATCACCACCGTAACATTCTCCCGTCGAAGCGCTTCCAGCGCGGTCCTCAAAAGCGTTGATTCGGCAAATGCGCAGGTTAGAATCCAGAATTTGTACTGTTTGGCCAGTTTTGGCACGTCACTGAGCAGAATCTGGTCGAAACCCGTTCCCGTCTGGGCCAAACGGTCGCGCTGCTCCGTTATCAATGAGCCTGTGAGCAATTGTGCCTGACGACCATAGCGGTGCAATGCGCCCGAGGGATTGTCGTAGAGATATCTGGCTGTACCTGGCTCTATGATGCGACGACTTTGGGGCGTCAGGTATTTCAGCGATGTCTCATCCAGGACGAACGCCACCTGGACACCGCTTTCGCGGGGATGCTCAAACAGCGCCTGACCAATCTGGCGTGTGGTTTCCAGGTCAGCCCGTATCTGCGGGGAATTCAAATCACGGCGTTCCTCCAGAGGCAGAAGATTGATGGGCATCCGCCGTGCCAGGGACATGCCCCAGTTGCGCCGAAGCAGAGCGGTCGTATGAGTTTCGTTCAGGGTCTTGCACAACTGTCCGTTGTCGGCGGCCCATCCCGCCAGGTGAGTTCTGGTGTCATCTTCGAGAATGGAGAATTTGCCGTGGGCGCGGAGTGAGCCGAATGCCTTCATGTCGCCATTGGTTTCACCGATGCCCCGATTATAGTAACTGTTCGGGGAGAGCAGGTAGTCGAGGGAATCGCCCTCCAGCAGTTGTCTGGTGGCGTTGTGACCTGCCGCATTGAGCGCCCAGGCGTATTGGCCGTATTCGAAGACATAGCCGTAATAGGCGCTGACCAGTTTTCGTCTGCCAGCGAGTCCTTGGCGGACGGCATGCGCACAGGCCAGAATGCAGTCCGCTACGGAGGCTGAATAATACTCGTCAAACAGAATGGACGGCAATTCCGCAGCTGGACTGCGAAAAAGAACACCTGCTTTTCCCAGGCGTTCATCATAACTTGGAATCGCCAGGGGGATTCCGCAATGCTCCAGGGCAAACGCCCGAAAATCCCGTGCGGCGATGTCGCTGTAGTCAAACATGGTTTTTTGCTTGTGAAGCCAATGGCATCCCCATGCCTGCCATTCCAGGGAGACTCCGCCGCATAGATTATAAACCGCAATCTTATTGCCATAATGTTTTTCGCAGTGCTCCACGAGGGCGCGGATGGCCTGACCCGCGTCCTCCTGGTACTCATGCCCTGAGAAGGTGACGGCGGCTGCGTAGTAGTCGAAAACACCGCCCTTGGAATTGCGCGCCAGACGTTCTGGATACGCCCTGGCATACCACGGGCCAGGCTGGCATTTGAGCCAAATGCCGATCTTGGCCTGAGGAAAGTCCTGCATGACGGAGTGAATTCGGCGGTCGATGACCTCAAAGTCATAGAGATGGTCTCCCGTCCACCATTCCGCATTTGGCGGGCCCACGGCGAATTCGCGGATGACCACGGGGGAATCCGCTCCCTCCAGCCCTGTCTCCACCTTCTGATTCGGCTGCTCGACGGTTTCGGAGGCGGAGAGAAAAATCGGAAACACGGGTTTGCCGTCCATCAGCAGAATCGGACCGCCGATGACCTGTTGACGTTCCGCCCGCAACGGTGTTTCCGCGCCAGGCAATGGTCTGGATGGCAGAGCGAACTCTGCTCCGTCCGTCCGCTTCATTCCCCGTCCTGGAAATTGCAGTTTGACGGTTCCTGCCATGGCGCCGCCATAGCGGGTGACATCGCATGATTCCAGGGTCAGGTGGAGATTCTCCCCTGCTTTCTTGGGGTGAAGTTGCGCAATCGGCAAACGTTGCCTTGAGACCAGACGTCCCCCTGCATTGTGAATGCGAATCTCCGCCTCATCCTTCTCCGCGAAGGGCGGGCATGGCCGGCAGATTGCTGTCAAGGCCAGGCGCTCTCCGTTCCAACTTGCCTTGAGGTCTAGGCAATCGACGGTTCCCCTTGCATCGTCTGGAATGTAGTCGATGTAGGATAGAGTCTTTCCCCAAGGTGGCGCGGGCGGAGGCACGGTGACGGAGGCAGGCTGCCAATTGCCGAAAGAGAGGTCTGCGTCTGGCCGAAACCAATCCTTTGCCGGGGAGACGGACATCCACGCGCCTTCTCCCGAATTCACCCGAAGATGCTCTTTCGCTTGGCCTAGAACCGCTAGTTCGTAGAGAACGCCTCCCTGCCCTCCCTCATTGACATATTTGATTGCCAGCAGATTCTTGCCGATACGGAGATTGGCGACCTGCAGGACATTGACTTCACGCCAGGAATCTGCCAAGACGCCATGCAGGGGGGCACCGTTGACATAGACAGCCTCCACCCGATCGTCAGCCATGACCTGAAGCCAGGCTGTGCCAGGCGAAAAATCCAGAGTGAATTCGTGACGAAGAAAGGCGTTCTCCGCAAGTTCCCCGCGATTCGGATAAAAGGTCATCTTGCCCTGGAAGTAGTGTTCTGGCGTGACGTTGCGCGATGGGGGGAGTCTGGGCGGCAGTTCGTTTGCGACTTTGCTCGGCCAGTCAGGAGGCAGATTCAGGTTCCATTTGCCAGCAGGTGCCCTCTCCAGAAACTCCAGTTTTTCCAGGTGGATGACGCCTGGCGCCTGGTTCACCAAGTCCAGGCGAAGGAGATTGACCACCCCCTGCACTGCCCAGGATAGCGAGACATATAGTTCATGTCGTTTGCCGTCGCATTTCAGAGACGGCAACGCAATGTACCGTTTCGCTGAAATGCCTGGCGCAGTATCCAGACCGTAGAAGAGTTCACCCGTGGTATGGCCGTCTGCAAAGCCCTCCGCCCGATAGGTCAGGTGAAGAAATCTGCAAATGGAAGTGTCCAGTCGCACATTGCGGTTGATCAGCCTGGAGTCAGATTCGCTGATGTCCAGCCGCAATGCCCCAGCCTCCCGCTGGATGCTCATCCCGAAAGGTTTGCCCCAATCTGGCTGAGGAATCCCAAAATCCCAAATCGGCGCATCCATGGAGAACAGAAGGGATGCCAGGAAAAAGAAGCCAAGAATCGCCAATCTCATTTTTCTTCGCTCCTCAATCATTGAATGTTCAGAAGCCAGGTGTGGGGACCATTAGACTCCAGGGTGATTTCCGAACCGCCATTGCCGATGATCTGTCGCTCGAAAAGTTCCGTCACGCAGGAAGCCTCGCGTGGCAAGGCCAAAGAATATCGCCCCATCCTGGCGACATGGCACAAGAGCGTGTCACGGCTTGCCAGGATTACTGGTCCGCTCTCGCAGTGGCCATGGATTCCAGAGGCCGCGAACAGTTCCGCCCAGAGACGAGGCTCCAGGATGTGCACGCCAGAAAAGATGACCGCACGGCCATTGGACAGTTGTTTCCGCACGAGGCCAGCCCGTCCGTCCTCGTATTTTCCCAGAACTTGGGCCTCCGCATCGTCTGCATAGACGAGAGGCGCGATTTTCAGTTCCTTCCCGCCTGGACGGTAGCCGATGGCGTTTTCTGCGTCCAGATAAACAAGTGCCGTCCCGCCGTTCAGGTCAAATGCCAGGCGAAGCCCTGTCAATTCCTGCATTGCCTCGGCGGAGAATCCATCTTCGGCGACCAGGCCAGGGGCATAGAACCAGATGACCTGTCGAATGGCTGGCGTCTCCAGGCGCTGGCGCAATCTCCGCCTGGCCTCCGCATCCAGAGTGTATAGATTTAGAAAGACCACTGCCTTATAAGGATGCGAGGATGCCAGAAAATCCCTGGTCGTGAGCAGGTCAAACACCCTTCCTGACCGATGGAGCGCATCCAGCGTCAGGTCAGTCGCGGAGGTGCTCCAGTGAACGGGTGCCTTTGGATAGCCGTGCCGCCAAAGTTCGGAAGGTTCGAAGACAACCGCAATTTCCTGTGCGGATTTCCTTGGTGAATCGAACATGGTGCGCCAGACCTCCCGTGCCTTGTCCAGTGTGTCCAGCAGTTCAGGCGTACACCACCAGTTGGGCTTTTGACGGCTGGATCCGAACTCCAGCAGTTGGATTCCGCCCCCTGACAAAAAGGCATTGGCGAGGTTGCGTCGGAGCAGGGCGGTGGATTCGAGTGGGGTCTTGGCATCCTGGTAGTGGGGCGGCTGCGCCAGATGTGTGCGGGTATCGTCCTCCACCAGCATGAGTTTGCCATGACGGCGGAAGACGGCTGGGATGGTGCGCACCAGCCCGTCTCCGCCGATGCGCCGTTGGGTCAGATAGACCAGGGGGGCCGAGAGGAAGTCAATGTTCGGCGAGGAGAGGACCCGTTCCAAATCAGCGGTCTGTGCCTCTGGCCCATATCCCATTCCAAAGGTGTATCCATAGTATGCCCCCACCAAAGCGGTCGGCATCTCTTCCTTGGCGGCGCGCGCCAATCTCAGCAGGGTTTCCGCGACCACCTGGCTATGGCACTCGTAGTAGTCGAGGACAATCTGGTCAGTGCATGGTTCACGGAGGTAAAGTCCGCGCCCCATTCTGGCTGCGGTTCCTGGCACTTGCGCCGTGCTGAGTTCAGCGTCAGGTCTGTGCCAGGCACGGCGCAAACTCTGGTCATCACCGTATTTCCTTGCCAGGTGTTTGCGGAACACCAGGGTCATGGCTTGCCCGCAATCTGGCATATCGCGCTCCATCCCGTAATAGTGCCATTCGCCGTAGACGCCGTAGCCAAGGCGCAAGCCAACCACACGCTTTGCCCAAGGCTGGCCTTTGGCGTAGCGCAAGAATCCCCGTATGGTTTTTTCCATCTCCGCTCTCCAGGCCTCGCTGGCCATGGAGGCTGTGCGAAAACGATAAGCCTGCTCCGACTCGTAAGTGGACGAGGAGCAGTACTGGACAAGCGCCTCTGGATGGCTGGCCTCCCACCATTTAGGCGAACGTTCGAAGCGAAGCCGAAGATTCAGCATTGCCTGGTTGTCCAACGCCAGGACGTGCCGGATATTCTCGTCGATGGAGGCGAAATCATAGCACTCGTCGGGCTTCATCATTTTGGTCAGTCCCACGCTGATTTCAAACCAGTGGATTCCCTGGTTGGACAGCCTCTGAATCCCCTCTTCCACTCCTGGCAGCCAGGGATTGCCGAAAATGTACAGGATGGGCGCCGTGGGTTTTCCATCGACCAGCAGACCAGTCATTTCGCCTTTTGTGGCGAGTGTGACTTGCAGTTGCCTCTGGGTGTCCAAAAATGAAATGTCCACAGCCTTTGCCTTTCTGGTCAGGTATTCCTGGCGTTCCGCCGCAGTCATGAATTGGTCAGCCGCATTGGAGAGGCCATACCATGGCTGGGTCATGCAGTCCCCCTGGTCTTTGGGGGACTGCCAGCCTGAATCATCAAAATTCGGCTTCAGCCAGCCTTCTGTTGGCTTCTGCGCACATCGCCAGGAGAGGTCGCTGACAATGGGCACCACCTCACCTGTGGTAAGGCGGAACCAGCCCGTCAGGATAAATCCTGCGTCTGACAGACCATTGGTCACTGCTATGGCTAGCACGTTTTTGCCAGGATGAAGGGCGGAGGTCAGGGAATACCGTCTGGATAGCAGAGTGCGCTCTTTCTGTTCCAACGGCAGTTGCCGCAGTTTTGTGCCGTTCAGCAACGGCTCGCCCGAGTCATCCACCAGCAAGACAAGTTCGCCCTCAGCGGCTTCCCCTGGCACGTCCAGGACTTTTCGGAAATACCGCGTCGTGTGGTTTTGGGCCTTTTCGGGATACCAAAGCCAACGGGAAAGGAAACCGCCTTCAGGAAGCACACTGTCCGCCAACGCCAAGGCCGCCCAGAGGAAGAACGGAAGCAGCCAGCGGCGGCTCTCATGGATTGGTCTGTCCATGTCGTAGTCCTTTGTCCTGTTGTCAGTTCACCTCATCCAGGAGTTCCGGGAGTTTCCCCCATGCCTCCATCATCTGGTTGCCCTGAGCGATGTGGTATTTCTTGGTGAGGACATGTCCGCCAAGGTAGAGGACGTTTCCCGAGTTAGGATGGTTGCTTCGGGATTGCAAGCCAGCGGCCGCGACGCCGCCTGCGCCTGTGACGTCCGCCCAGATGACGCATCCTGGATTGTCCCGTCCGATTCTCTGGCGTGCCCGTGATGGCGCCCCTGCCGCGCAGACATGTGCGTCCTCCGCCTGTTTCTGGGTGTAGTTCCAGAAGATGTAGCTGAGGCCGCGATAAATGGCTCCTCCATCCATGAGGAATCCGAAGTTGATGGTGTCGCTGGGGCAGCGGAAAAAGGGTTTCAGATAGGCCTGCCAGTCATCTTTGTTCGGGAATGTCGCGTCCCTCTGGACGGTTGCGCCCAGATAGCCGCCTTTCGCCATGAGATTAGGGGCACGTTCTGGCTTTGTCGGCGAATCGTAGCGGAAATTCTGCGCTCGATGCTGATGGGCCAGGGAGACTGCATTAAAGGGGCGCACCAGCCAGTCGTCGTTGTCACCCGCATACAGGAACTCAAGCATGCCGATGTTTTTCAGATTGCCGACACAGGAAATGGAACGCGCCTTTTCTCTGGCTTTGCTCAACGCGGGTAGAAGCATTGCGGCGAGTATGGCGACGATGGCTATGACGACGAGCAATTCGATGAGCGTGAAGGATTTTGTCGTTTTGTTTTCCATTATTATATCTCCGTGGTTTGTTTTTTTCTCGTCTGGCATTATTATAACATTGTTTTCTGCGTAGAGTAGGATAAAGACACAGATTATTAGCACAATCACACAGAAGATGGGAATTGCGGAAAAAAAGGAGTGGCATTATACGCTGGACACCTGGCAGATGATGGGTGAGCCTTTCCCGTTGCGCGTGATCTATGTGCCAAGGCCGAAATGGAAAATCCAGAAGCACAGCGAAAGGGCCTTTCACGATCACACCCACTCTGAAATCGTGCTGATTTTGGAAGGTTCGGCCACGCATCTTCTGGACGGCGCGGAGGCCGAGGTCACGTCCGGCGATGTCCTGGTCATCCATCCCGGATGCTTTCATGCATACGACCACACTGACGGAATGAAACTGGTCAATGTCACCTACGACAGTTCGCGTCTCTTCTGGCCTGCTCCTGACTGTGGCAGCCTTGCCCTGTTCCGCCAGTTCTTTCCCGTCACCGGCAAACCGCAGGTCAGCGACGTGCGTCCTCTCCTGCATTTGTCTTCGGACGCTTTGGCGGAGGCATCCTCGCTTATTGCCAAACTGCATGCCGAGATGCAGGGAAGACATGTCGGCTACCGTCTTTATGCCCAGACGTTACTGTTGCAGTTGTGCGTGCTTTTTTCCCGTGCCGTGCCGACTGAAAAGGTCGGAACCGAGTCCAGCGCCATCGAGTCCTGCCTTGCTTATATGAACACGCATTACGCGGAGACTCTCAACATCGCCAGACTGGCCGCCAATGCGCACATGTCGCCCAACAGTTTCTTCGCGCATTTCCGACACGCCACTGGAACTTCCCCTATCCAGTACCTGCTGAAACTGCGTGTCATGCACGCTTCCGACCATCTCCTTCACACCGACTGGTCAATGGATGAAATCGCCAGGCGCAATGGCTTCACCGACGCCAACTACATGAGTAGGGTATTCCGTGCCGTCACAGGCCGTAGTCCTTCGGCGTTGCGTCGGCTCTGAAAAGGCAACTGTTTTCCGAAGGGATGAGCGCGGATGTGTTTTTGAAATTGTCGAACTTGACACCGCGAATCGTTGCCGTCGTGTCGCCTGCGTAAATCACCGTGGGATTCACGCAGTTCGAGTCTGCGGCGAACTCCAGAAACGCCCTGATGTCCTTGGCAAATGAAGGGTCGAAGGTCATGCCCGCCTATTTACCTTTTTATCATAAGATCTCTCCAACATTTCAAGAAAACAATAGCGTGTTTTGTGCAAATTTCAAATCGGATTTGGGATTTGCACAAAACCTGCGGGGCGGATTCCCGTGTTTCATGGAGATTACGGAGGAGGAGGGTTATTCCAATTCTCGTATCAGGGCGATGGAGAATGGAGGCATCCTGAGGGAGGCCGTCTCCCTGTCGAGGAGCCAATTGACGGGCGTCAGCAGATGGTCCGAGTCCAACAGCAGCAGTTCCGCATTGCGAATATTGCAATCCTTGAGGGTCATGGCTATCTCGGTGGTCAGCCCGTTCCGATTGACGACCATCATGGCCTTGGCGCCCTTTTCATCCTTGGCGGCGCAGACGTAGATGCCATCCTTGGCTTCGCCGCACTCGGAGTGGACGCACCTTCCCAGTTTATACAGGGCATTGTAGATCCAGAAGGAGTAATAGGTTCGGCTGACCTTGTCATACGAATCGGGGTCGGACGGATCGGCGCTGAAGTTGGGGAACACGTTGGTCGTGTCCACAAGATGGGCTCCGCCGAATGCGCCCCCCGTGTCATGGGTGCGCACAAACGGAATCCCCGCATCCGCCAATTCGGGAAGTTTGGAATTGTAGAAAATCGGGGAATTGTTCACGCCGTGCAATAGTATTTCCAACTTTTGTCGGTCATGATTTTCTGGAGTGAGCCGTCGGCGAAATAGAGGTCCAGTTCCGCCAGGAATCCTGCCGCATGGCGTCCCTGCTGGACTTCCACGGCGATGATGTTTTTGCCCGGGCGGAGTTTTTGGGCGATGTCCTCGTTGGGGGGCGTGAAGCGTCCGTCCACATTAGGCTGGCGTTTCCCATTGAAATGGACGATGGCCGCATCATCCGCCGCGCATTGCCACATTGCCTTCACAGGGGCGTTTTTCAACTCGAATTCCTTGCGCAGATGGACATTGATAATCTCCACCCTATCGCGGGTGAACCAGATCCAGTTGGCTTTCCAGTCCTCCGTGGGGAAAATGGGACGGGAGAGCTGGACATCCTCGAAGGTCAGCGACTTTTCTCATCTGGCATTATTATAACATTGTTTTCTGCTGGCTGTTAGGACAAAAAACACAGATTATTAGCACAATCACACAAAAAGTGAAGACGTCGGGAAAAAACGAATGGCATTACACGCTGGACACCTGGGAGATGAAGGGGGAGCCTTTCCCGTTGCGCGTGGTCTATGCGCCAGGGCCGAATTGGAAACTCCAAAAGCACGATGAACGTCCTCTGCATGACCACACCCACTCCGAAATCGTGCTGATTCTGGAGGGCACGGCCACGCATCTCCTGAACCAGGAAAGCGCCGAGATCACGGCTGGCGATGTCCTGGTCATCCATCCTGGATGCTTCCATGCATACGACCATACCGACGGAATGAAACTGGTCAATGTCGCCTACGACAGTTCCAGTTTTTTCTGGCCAGTGCCTGACTGCGGGAATCCTCCCATGTTTCGTCTGTTGTTCCCACTTGACGGCAAACCGCAGGTCAGCGGCGTGCGCCCCCTCCTGCATTTGTCTTCGGGCGCTTTTGCGGAGGCAACCTCGCTCATTGCCAAATTGCACGCCGAGATGGAGGGAAAGCATGTTGGCTACCGCCTTTATGCCCAGACATTGCTATTGCAGTTGTGCGTGCTTCTTTCGCGGGCCATGCCGACGGGATTGCCCAGAACCGAATCCAGCGACATCGAATCCACCCTCTCCTATATGAACACGCATTACGCGGAGTCTCTGCCCATAGCCAAATTGGCCGCCAACGCGCACATGTCGCCCAACAGTTTCTTCGCGCATTTTCTGCGTGCCACAGGAAGCTCCCCTATCCAATATCTCCTGAAACTGCGTGTCATGCACGCCTCCAACCATCTCCTTCACACGGATTGGTCGATGGATGAAATCGCCAGGCGCAACGGCTTTGCCGACGCCAACTACATGAGCAGGGTATTCCGCGCCGTCACAGGCCATGGCCCCTCTGCGCTGCACAAGAAGTGAGCCACCCCCTCTTGCGGTATTACTATTCAGGCATTGGCTTGCAAATCCCAATGCAGGATGTACAGTAAATGTTAATGACTTAAGTGACAAGTCACATAACTTTTCAATTTGCAAGCATGGAAATACAACGAGACAGGTATCTGAGGCAACTTGTCGCCTCGCAGGGAAACGGCCAGATCAAGGTGATAACGGGGATTCGCCGATGCGGCAAGTCATTCCTGCTCAAGACGCTGTTCAAAAAGCACCTGCTTTCGCAAGGAGTGCGGGAAAAGGACATTCTGCTCCTGGAATTGGATGCGAAGAAGGACCTCCGTTTTCGCAACCCTCTTGCGCTGGCCGACCATGTGGAGGAGTGGATGAAGAACGCAAGCCACCAGCGTTTTCTCTTCATTGATGAAATCCAGATGTCGGATGAGGTCGAGAACCCATACAATCCCAAAGGCAAGAACATCACCTTTTACGATGCCCTGAACGAGTTTACGCACATGGAGAATCTGGATGTCTATGTGACCGGATCCAATTCCAGGATGCTCTCATCGGACATCAGGACTGAATTTCGCGGACGTGGGGACGAGATACGGCTTCACCCGCTCTCCTTTTCAGAATACCTCTCTGCCGTCAAGCAGGACAGACGCGAGGCCTTTGAAGATTACATGCGCATTGGCGGAATGCCCTTCTGTCTGACACGAGCAGATGACGCATCCAGGGAGACCTACTTGCATTCCCTGTTTTCCCTGGTCTATTTCAATGACATTGTGGAACGTAGGAAAATTGCGCATCCAGAACTGCTGGATCGAATCGTCGATTTTCTCTGTTCGTCCGTCGGGTCGCTGACCAATCCGAACAATATCGCCAATGCCCTCAAGGCTCAATTTGGCAAAATCGGTTCGCTGAACACGGTCACCTCCTACATTGGCCATCTGGAGGACGCCTTTCTTTTCTCAAAGGCAAAGCGCTATGATGTCAAGGGAAAAAGATACTTCAACTATCCGTATAAGTACTATTGCGAGGATTTGGGGCTACGCAATGCGAGGACGGGCTTTCGCCAGCAGGAGCCGACGCATCTGCTGGAGAATCTCGTGTACAACGAACTGGTGGTGCGAGGATATTCCGTCGATGTGGGGTATGTGGAATCCATGGAGTCAAAGGATGGGGGGCGGCAACGAGTGCCACGTGAAATAGATTTTGTGGTCAACAGGCCTGGACAGCGGATTTACAGTCAGTCCGCCTACTCGTTGGACACGGATGAGAAGCGGGTCAAGGAACTAAAGCCCTTTTCCCTGACTGGGGATTCCTTCCGCAAGGTCATCGTCAGAAATGATGTGGGAAAGCGCTGGTATGATGACACGGGAGTCCTCAATATCAACGTGATAGACTTCCTGCTGGATTCCAAGGCCATCGAGTGAAGGAGCCATTGGCTTGAGTCGTATATCTTGAATGAGGAGTCATGCCTGGATGGCATTGGACAGGGGATAATTCATTGAAAACTTATGTGACAAGTTGCGTAAGTTTTCAAATGGTGACTGCGCAATCAACCGTCCTTGACAATTGCGCAGTTGGCAATGATTACTGGATGATATGTGTGCTTTCCAACTCCCAGGCGAGCATTTCACCTGCTTTGGAGTCAAATGATATCAGTTACTGAGGGATTGCAAATCTGCATAAAGCAGTTCCTGAAAAATTTATCCAGTGTTGCTTGACAAGGTGAAAAATCGGGCTTATAGTATAACAAGAATAAACAAACAAGGTAGAGGCCGATGAAATCGACTGGGAAACATATACGCCGTGACAAGCAGGAGACGCTGTCCTTGCAGATAGCGGATCATCTGCGCGGGCGCATTGCCTCAGGGGAATATGTGCCTGGGCAGCGGCTGGACAGTGTTCGCGCCTTGGCGGAATTCTATGGTGTCTGTCCCGTCACTGTGCTGAAAGCAGTGGAGAAGTTGGTGGCGGAGGAACTGCTGACACGCAACGCCAAACGTGGCTTCTATGTTTCACGCCGGGTGGGGATGCGAGCCCGTCCGTTATCCTGCTGTTTTGCCTTTCCTGAACGTATGCTGGGAAAGCAATTCACGCCCTCTGAAAACGATTGCCTGCAATTGGAGATATACCGTGGACTTCTGGCGGGGTGCGTGGAGCATCGCGTGGACTTGCAGTTCTGCCATTTCACCGAGGAAGCTTCACAAGCGGCTTTGCGCCTTCAGGCGAACCGGCTCAAGGCGTTTGACTTTGTGGTTTTCACAGGGCAGCAGTTGTCGGCGCTCCAGGCCCTCTCGGCGGAGGAGCGTCCCACGTTCTGCATTATGAACACCCGTGCATATAAAACCCGTCCGGCCAAAGTCATTCCCATCGACTATGACCGCGAGGAGGCGAATCGGATGTTGCGGGATTTGCTTGATGGCAGCGGGTGTGATTCTGCGGCTGTACTCACTTCGACCAGCCGTTGCAGCGAGGGGCGTGTGCTGGCTTTTTCCCATGCGGCGCAGGAACTGGGTCTGGAGTCTCCCGGCTCCGGGCGTATTCTGGCCATTCCTTGCAACACCCGCAACCTTGAGGCCAGACTGTGCAGTTTCCTCCGTAAATCGGCTGGCGCCTTTCTTTTCTGCGATACCACTGATTTTGTCCTGCCCGTCTATCAGGCGGCAATGGGGCTTGGACTCAAGGTCGGGCGGGATTTCCAGTTGGCGGGCATCGCCAGTGGCTGCGGTGTGCTGGGGGGACTGCTGCCCCGGTTCACCTATCTGCATGTCCCGTTCTTCCAATTGGGACTGCAGGTCGTTGAACTCGCTTCCCGTCTGCTTCGGGACGGTGTGGAGATGGTTACCCCTGAACTCCTGCCGGTCACGCTGGTTCGCGGCGAGACCGTCCATATCCCTTTGACGAATTCCAGCCTGATTGACACAACATCAAAAGGAGTGTGCTAAATGATTGACAGAAACAGGTTTACATTGATTGAACTTTTAGTCGTGATAGTGATTATTGCCGTGCTGGCCGCCATGCTGCTGCCTGGATTAAGCAAGGCCAGGCAGAAGGCGAAATCCATCATGTGCGTGGGGAATTTGCGGCAATGCGGTTTTTGTCTGCTCAGTTACAGCCTGGATTACAACGGCGACATCTATGCGGTCAGAGCGCCTGGGGAGAACTACTGGTTTCAGATGCTGGTCGAGAACAACTATTTAAACAAAGATCAAAATGCCAGCGACAAACCGGCTCGTTCCGTTCGCTGCCCCTCCTTTCGCACTGATGTTGTCAATCGTTACAACATCTATGGATTTCTTTCCATGACATACACCAGAAACATGAATGCGGGTGAATATGCCGCCGGCAAAAGCGATTTGTCCAAGCGCATTGGAACATCGAGTAATTACATGGAATTCCTGATGGCGGAAAAAGCCAGAAATCCGACGGATGTCCCTATGCTCAGCGACACCTGCGACCACTCTGTGACCCGCCAGAATCCGGACAACTCCTATTACTCGTCCAGCACGGCGTCATTTCACATGCGACATTTGGAACGAACCAATGTCGTATGGCTGGACGGTTCAGCAGTTTCCTGTTCGCCAGCCATTCTCTCGGATAAATTGAAGTCCTTTCACCAATATCATCTGACGCAAAAATCCTTCGCAAGTCGTGCCTATGTCTTTATGGCGGGCGGACTTCAGGTAAAGATATTTTGATATGTGGCGGGAAAATATGATGAGAATATGGGTTTTAGGGATTTTTCTGCATGCCTTGGCGTGTCTGCCGTTCGAGGCAGACATCGTTTTGCCAGAGATTCCCGAACCCTGGGAACTGCAGGCAGCCGCCAACCTACGGAAATATCTCCGCGAAAGTTTGGACAAGGGGGTGTTCATTGACGGGAATCCGGTGAAATTCCATGTCGGGAAAACGGCTCTGACACAAGTTCAGGGATGGCGGCTGGAGGAGGAAGAGTGGCGCATTAAATCCATCGGCGGCCAGCTGGTACTGTACGGCGGCGGGAGGCGCGGAACCTTATACGCAGTCTCGATTTTTCTGGAACGTTTTGTCGGAGTTCATTTTTTTTGCAGGCAGGAGGTCGGTCTTGCTCCCGCCTATGAACTAAAACTGCCGCATTTGGACTTGACGGGAAAACCTTTTTTTCCCCTTCGCAGTATTTATCCGGCTAGTACAGAGAAGCCCGACCAGGGTGACTTTGCAGTGTTCAACCGTTTGAATTGCTTTGGGGAGCAAAGGATTTCAGCGGAGAACGGCGGTGCCTTCCTCTATGGTTCGCCTTATCACGTGCATACTTTCAGCAAATACATTTCCAGGAAGGAATTCTTCCATACACATCCCGAATACTTTTCCTTGAACGCACAAGGGACACGAGACCCCAGCCCCTCCACCGGGCAACTGTGCCTGAGCAATCCCGCCTTGGTTGAAATCTTTTGGAACGAACTTCAGGGGTATATCCTTAAGGACGAGGCGAATGCTTTGCAAAATGGTCTTCCCCCACCTCAAATTTACGATATTTCCCAAAACGACAACAACGCATTTTGCCACTGCCAGGCCTGTCAAGAGCATCGAAGATTCTACGGAGATGCAGAGGCTGGTCTGCAGCTGAACCTGGTGAATCAATTGGCACGCAGGCTTAAGGACTTTCGCCCGGGATTGAAACTGTCCACCCTGGCCTATTATCAAACAGAGAAAATCCCTCGGAACATTGTCTTGGAAGATAATATCCTTGTCCGACTTTGCAACACTTCCAACAACTACGCGGGAGCGCCGACTGGCTATGGGGAAGAGCCATTCCGGCATAGAGTTGAAGAATGGGGGAAGAAGGCGGCTTCGCTTGGAGTCTGGGATTACGGCATCAGTTTCAATTCATACGCCCGCGGACTGCCGTATCCCAGTGAATTCTTTTTGCAGGACACCATGCGCTATTATCGCGACCATCAGGTGCGATACCCGTTTGTGGAACGAGAGTACATTTACCATTCCGATATGCATGTGATGAAAACCTGGCTCCACGCCAAGCTGATGGAGGATCCGGACGCGGACTTTTCCAGTCTGATGAGAACGTTCCTCGGACACTATTATGGGGAGGCCGCCCCTTTTATTCTGAAATACAGAACTGAACTGCTTGCTTCGGTGGAAAGGCACAGACCCTACATCACTGCCTTCATGCCGGCGGCAATCGCTTTCACGCATTTGGACTGCAATACGGTGGAGACCTGCGACGATCTGCTGGAGCAAGCGGAACTGTCCGTGCAGCATAATTCAACTCTTCTTCGCCGAGTCCGGGAAGCTCGTGCGGGAATCGATGAAGCGATAGTTCTTTTCATTCGAAAATTCAATCTGGAAGCCCCTGGTCATCACCTGGATGTCCAGACTGCATCGCGTCGCCTGAAGGATACCATTCGCCAGGCAATTCAACTTCATGTCGCCCCCAAATGCCAGGCGGCCTGTCTGCGACAAGAGGAGAAGAAGGCCATTCACCTTTTTTTGCCGGAAAGAATTCCGCCGCAAAGGGAGGTTCCAGGCGGGCTTGACATTCCCATTGAGCTGGCCAGTTGGTGGGCAGGGGGGCAGCCATTGGTCAAGGACGTCGATTCTCATGTGGGATATGCCGTCAAAGTCAGCCAGGGGGAAATGCCGGTACTGATGGGAGGATATGACCAACAGACTCGTTCCGAGCACTTTTCCGCCCGACTCACGGCAGAGGAAATCCATGGCGGCGGTTATCATTGGTACGTCATAGGAAAGTCTTTTGCGCCACGTCCAGCCGGGTATATCTACCTGACCAGTAAATGGTATGTGCAGTTTCCCCAGAGCCTGGCGTATGCAGTTGGCCCCCATTCGCCTTGGAGAATCCATGTCAGCATGAAATTCACCGGACCGGCGTATCCCGGCGGCAACGCCCAGGATGACAATGCGATATGGATTGACCGCATTGTCCTGGAAAAAATGGATAAAGTAATCCATCATTGACTGAGATTGGCAATCAGGGACAATCGGGAAGCTGTTCTGGTTCCCGGTGCATGCGTACCAGGCTCCAGGACTCGCGGCTTTTCTCCCCGCCCGCATAGAATTCGATCAGTCGTCGGTTGAAGGTCTCCTGGACTTTCCTGTCGGGGAAATCGAGCCTGTATTGTATTTCATCGAAGTCCTTGCGTACGTCACCGATGGTCAGGTATCCGGTCTGCATGAGCAGGCTGCTGATGTCAAGACTGTCCAGCCCGTAGGTGGCAAGGATGCTTTCGTCGTACCAGTCGTTCAGGGCGGCTGCGTTGTCGTAGGATTGTTTTCGCATCAGTTCCAGCAGGAAGCTGAGCATACCCGTGGAGTCCCTGCAGTTGGTCAACTTATAGTTGAAAAAGACTGCTTGATTGGACTTGCAGGATGTCATGCGGGGACGGCAGGATTGTCCGTCTTGTCGGCGCATGGCTTTTATTCTGCAGAGTCTGTAGAGTTTCCGGTTCAGTGCGTGTCTTCGACTTCCCAGTGTCCGCCATGAGGGGAGCCAACTCGTCTGATGATTTTTTCGCGCTGTAGCCTTGTCAAGGCGGTTTTCACCTTTTGCGGGGTTGCCGCCGGAATGAGTCTGGCAAGGGATTCGCGTGAAAGGCTTCCATCCCGTTTCAGGTGTTCAAGCACTGCCAAGGGCAGACTGGTTTTGGAAGGACACCATTCCTCTCGGACTTCAAGTTGTCGTGTTGTTCCTTCGGGTGAGTAGTCATCGTCCAAGGGAATGGTGAGCGTAAAGACATCTTCATCAAGCAGGACAGGTGGTTTTCCCGAATAGAGACTGACATATTTGAAGAGGTTTCTCACCCCGGAACCAAGTTCATCCGCACGTCCAATTTCCTTGAAGAAGTCTGCGATGAGTGGGTTTTTCGCAAGCGGAAGCAGGTTTTGAGGCGTAATTGTCCCATGTTGATAGGCCCTGTTGGCGTTGTCGGCCAGGAGCATGTCTCGGCGGATGACAAGTCTGGCTGTGTAGGAACTGGTGAATTCGCGGTGGATGAGCAGATTGCCCACCGTCTCTCTCAGTATTTTTCCTCTCAAGCTTATGCTGATGCCGTTTTCCAGAAAGAATTTGTCGGGCAGCCACTTTTCCCCAAAGTGGATGAGCTGGGAGTATGCCTCGATGAGATTTGTCCGTACTATGAGCCGGTCGTCATAGTGTTCCAGGTTGTTGCGCAGGAGCAACGCATCTGTCTTGTAGGCGGGAAATATGTCGTGAATGACATCGTCGCGCCCAAGAAGCAATACACCGGCGGCACACACGCCCGAAACGCCGTTGGCATAGTCATGCCTGATGAGCCCTGCACTTTTCAGAAGCTCTTCGTCTGTCAATGCCTGCCAGGGATGTTCAGGATTCCTGGATGCGGCAAGTCGCCTGGCAAGTTGAATCAGTTCAGGCTTCAGTTCTGTCATGGTGACGTATGGATACACCTTCTGCTCCGTGTAGATGTTCTGCTTTCGCATGTACATCAAGGCAAGCTGTTCCGTTGTGTTCACCTTAACATCCGCTTCATGGACGCGGTCATAGCATATTCCCTTGAAACGGTGCATGTCGCTGCTTCTTGGCACACGAAGATGGACTATCTTTTTTCCTTTATAGTCAAACACTTCTGGAAGAATATAGAACGGTGGGTCAAGCTGGTTTCGGTCATTCATCACCTTGATCAGATTTCTTACGGTGGAATCCGCAGCTTGTTCTGGTACACCGAGTACCGTTCCGTCATCGGCCACACCGAGGAACAGGTCTCCTCCGTCCCTGTTAAGGAATGCGCAATAACTTTCAAACGTGTCCGCCCCAGGATTACCACCACAGCGTTTGAACTCAAGGCAGGTG
>JAFRLP010000393.1 GCA_017431185.1 Victivallales bacterium
CGAAAAAAGCCCACCGCCGCAAAACACGGCGATGGGCTGGAAGAAGGGGTGATTAGATATTATCTATTCAGATAAGTGATATATACGTGATTATTTCTGAACTACAAAAACTCTGCTTGACAACAGAGTGGAAGAAGGATGCAGACCAATTATGAACTGTTTGAGTTATAAACAAGTAAATAATGAGTTGCAAACGTTTTTCTGATTTTAGGTCGCATTGAGTTCGGATACCAGCTGTACTGTCATAGCAAACCATGAAACATGCGGTATTTCATGGGGGAGTAAATCATCATAAACAACACCACATTAGGTGGTTAGCAGTTTCTTGATCTGCCGAATCAATTCCGATGCATCGGTGCTGACTTTCTTTTCCTCATAGGACAAAAGCAGTTCCAGTACCTTGTTTATTCGTTCCTGCGGAGTGACAACGCCAATTCGCCCTGAAATTGCCTGTACTGCATCCTGAAGAGCCTCTTCCCCGATGTGCGTGTAATAGTGATCGATAATGTCTGCGTTGTCGCCAAGGATGGCCTGAAGCACGGCACGGGGAACACCGTTTTCAGCAGCGTGGCTGGCAAAGGAGTGGCGTAGGCTGTGGAATCCATAGACTGTGATGGCCTTGGCGCGACCCTCAACCTTGACGCTTGGCTCAACGCCGATCCACTTGATGACCCGTAGCACGTCCTTGTCCAAAAGATCGGCACCACGGACTTTTCCGTTTTCATCGGCATGGCAATAACGTTCCGCAACGTTTGGGCAAACATACGATTCAGCGGTTGTCTTCCATTGAAGCGCGATTTGCAACTGTGCCTTCAGCTGCGGGGCAATGGGAATGACGACCTCTTTGCCTGTCTTGAATTGCTTGACCCAAATCTTGCCCGCGTTCAAGTCCACTTTGTTCCAGCGGAGGAGGCAATTGTCTTTCAGTCGCTGGCCTGTAAAGAGACCAAGATAGAAGACCACCCGTATCTCGTCTTTGTGTTTCACTTTTTTGGTCGGGTCGTCCAGAACTTCCAGCAACTTTGCTTCCTGTTCCGCTGTGAATCCAAGACGATGTACGCCGAGGTTGCTTTCCTCTCTGTTTTTTCGTTTCAACGTGGAGGAACCGAAGGGGTTCTCTCCTTGATAATAGCCTTTCAGCGTGCTGAAGATTTTCCTGAGACGGTTGATTTTTCGATTGTGGCTATCGACAGCTTGTGACAGGTCATTTTTCAGATGCTCTGCGTATTTTCTGGCATTTTCATAGGTGATTTGGCTGACAGGCATCAGGATGTCGCCGACAAAGGCGAGAAAATCATCCCATGTCCGTTTGTAAGCCTGCTGTTCGCTCACCGTGGCAGGCATGGCGCGTTCCGGGTGTTTGCTGTAAACGTCCCAGGCATCGGCAAGAGTGAGCGCATTGCGGCCTGGCTCAAGATAGCCCCTGGCTTCTTTGGCGTGCGCCTCAATGAGATCCACTGTCGTGGAGGCAAGGGTCGGGATGAGTGCCTCGGCCTTCGCCTTTGCATCCTTGTAATTTTTCGTCTTGAGACTGACTGCCTTCCTGCTGCCATTGATCTGATAGCGCAGATAGAAGAGTCCGCCTGCTTGTTTCTGGTAGAGCGTTCCCTTATCCAGTCGTTCCTTGATGATTTCGTCTGCCATTTTCTTTTTCCGTCCCATTTGCCTAATCGTCCTCGTGCAAAAGCATGATTAAGCATAATGTAGCACCTGGAGACAAAAAAATCTCCCGAAATGGCACCAAATGGCACCTTTTGGGAGATTTTAAGTACAAAACTGGTGGAGCCAGTGGGAGTCGAACCCGCGACCTGTACGATGCGAACGTACCGCTCTAGCCAAACTGAGCTATGGCCCCGATTGTCTTATGTCCTTTACAATACACCCATTTGGCAGGAAAGCAAATTGGTTCCTCCAAAAAACTTAAAAAAACTGTGATGAATCGGGGATGTGAAAGATTTTTTCCAGGCGTAGAATGGCAAAGCGGCGGAGATGGTCTATATTGATATGGCATTCAACATTCGAAATCCATCAGGCATTCAGCCACCGAAGGAAAGTTTCATGAGCAACCGAACCATCGCAGTACTGCCGGCCCGATACGCCAGCAGCCGTTTTCCTGGGAAACCATTGGCCATGATTTG
Source organism: Victivallales bacterium (assembly GCA_017431185.1). Next base: position 2,139 of record JAFRLP010000393.1, read on the forward strand.
CGGCAAGCCGATGATACAATGGGCCTACGAATCCACCTCCCGCTGCGCGGAGCTGGATGAGGTCATTGTCGCCACCGATGACCAGCGCATTCTGGATGCAGTCCATTCGTTTGGGGGCAAGGCGGTGATGACCTCCGCAAAGCACCATACCGGCACAGACCGCATTGCAGAGGCGGTACAGAACGACCCGGCTGACCTCATCATCAATGCGCAGGGGGACGAGCCGCTGATGTCTCCTGCCGTGCTGTCCAAACTGATTCATCTGATGCGCCAGACTGGCGTGGAGATGGGAACCGCCGCCGTTCCTTTCCAGGTGACTGGACGTGACCCTGACGATCCGAACGCCGTCAAGGTCGTGGTTGACCGCAACAGCATGGCCCTGTATTTCAGCCGTTCCCTGATTCCGTTCCCCCGCGTGGGCGGTGTTCCTGTGGAGCCGCTGCTGCACTGGGGACTGTACGCCTATCGTCGGGAGTTTCTGGAGCAGTTCGTGAAATGGCCGTTGGGCATTTTGGAGAACTGCGAGAAACTGGAGCAGCTGCGGGCCCTGGAAAATGGCGCGAAAATCTGCGTGCTGGTGACTTCCGAGCAAAGCGTCGGAGTTGACCAGCCGGAGGACATCGGCCGTGTGGAGGAACTCATCCACGAAAGGGGACTGGCATAAAAGGGGAGGCGAATGAGCATGCAAGTCAAGGAAGTGCAAGTTTCGGATGGAGTGGTCATCGGCGGGCAACGGCCTTTGGCCGTGCTGGCGGGCCCGTGCGTGGCGGAGTCCGAGGAACTCTGCCTGCGGGTGGCGGATACGGCCATTCACGCATGCGAGAACCTGGGTCTGCAATACGTCTTCAAAGCCTCGTTTGACAAGGCCAACCGCACCAGCGTCGCTTCATTCCGCGGGCAGGGGATGGAGGAGGGACTGCGCATCCTGGCCTCCGTGAAGGCTCATTTCGGCTGCCCTGTGGTGACGGACGTCCATGAGTCCTGCCAGTGCGCGACGGTGGCGGAGGTCGCCGACATCCTGCAAATCCCCGCTTTCCTGTGTCGCCAGACGGACCTGCTGCTGGCCGCCGCAGCCACGGGGCGCGTGGTGAACGTCAAGAAAGGGCAGTTTCTGGCTCCTGAAGACATGGGGCAGGTGGTGGGCAAACTCCATTTCGTCGGCAACCATAAAGTGCTGCTGACCGAAAGGGGTGCCAGTTTTGGCTATCACAATCTGGTGGTTGACTATCGTTCGCTGGTCATCATGCGGGAACTGGGATGCCCCGTGGTGTTCGACGCGACGCATTCGGTGCAGCGTCCCGGCGGGAACGGCACCAGTTCGGGGGGGAACCGCGAGTACGTGTATCCGTTGGCGCGGGCTGCGGCGGCCGTCGGGATTGACGCACTGTTTCTGGAGACGCATCCTGAGCCTGACAAAGCTCTTTCGGACGGACCGAATTCGCTGCCCACCGCCGAAATTCCCAATTTGCTTCGGACGATAAAGGAGATCCATGAGCTGCCTGAAAGGAGCTTCTTCATGCAGAAGAAAATCTACAAG
>JAFRLP010000394.1 GCA_017431185.1 Victivallales bacterium
CGCCGCAAGGCGCGGGGGGCGGTGTGAGCCAGGGGCTCTGTTGTGTGCCCGCGCTGCAGGGCGCGGGGGGCTCCGTGCTCCCGCCTTACTGGCAGATTTGCCGCAGTTCGTCCTCCAAGGTCAGTTTCTTGCGGAAGACGATTTCCAGGGCAGCCTCCACGGCGGCGATGGCGCGGCGGTAGGCGGCGGGGATGCGCTGAAGCCGTTCAGGGAAGCGCTTGCGGAACAATGGCGGGAGATGGCGGAAAAGCACCTCGTCCGTGGCATATTCCGGATGCGTGTCCAGCAGTTTGCCAAGTTCGCGCTTGTAGTCGTTGATGGCGTTGGCGACCTCATCGCTCAAATCAGTCATCAGCGCGCCAGGACGTTTGGCGTACTCCGCAAAGAGCCACTCCGCCTCGCGCCGGGCGCAGAAGGCCAGCCGGTCAAGGATTTCCTTGACCAGTTCCGCATGGTTGGCCACGAATTCATCCTTGTCCAGCAGGATTCCGCTGAGGATTTCGTAGGATGAGGTAATGACCCCGCACTTGTTGGCAGAGGCGTCCTTGACGATGACCACGCCCTGTTTCTGCAAAGTGACCCGCGCATCGGGGGTGATGAACGAATTGGCGCCCTCCACAATTGCCCTGGAACTGGGCGTTCCATTCGGCGAATAGCCGGCGACATTGGCGGCATTGATGGTCTGGGGGCGACCGCCGCAAGGGATGAACACCTCCGCCTCCTGGCAGATATTGTTCTGGAACATACGCATGAAAGTGTCCCTCGGGATTTGGGTGCGCTGGAGTTGTCCATTGACCACGCTGGCCATGGGATAGCGTGACTCGGCATCGGGCTGGTTGAAAATCATGTAGGCACCCTCGCCGTGCAGCTTTTCAGGGGCAAACTGGTCAAGGTTGGCCTGATGGACAAGGCGGGAAAGTTCCTCCCGGTCAATGCCCGCAGGGTCATAGATGGCGGCAGGGCCGTCCGTCACCGCAACAATCGCCAGTTTCGGCAGCAGGTAATCCCCATTGCCCTCCTTGGCGTTGAGCAGTTTGATCATGTTTCCAGCCACATCCCCAAAGGGACCGCCGGAGAGTTTGACGCGGTAGGAGTCACGCTTCGGGTCGATTCCGAGATACTGCAAGGTGCGCATGAGATACTGATAGACGCCAAAGGAGGTGACGCCGTAGTGCTTGTGGTTGATTCCAGCATCGACCTTGCCCGAGATGATTCCCGAGCGCAGCGTGTAGCCCGCCTCCTCGGCACGGTCGCCCATCCAGGAGATCATCTCGTCGAACATGTTTTCGTCAGGTCCGATTTCGATGATGTCGCGGCGTCCCAGCCTGTCCACGATGGCGCGGTCCCGCAGTTTGCCCTGCTCATCATAGTTGATAAGGGAGAGGAACGCCTCAAAGACGGCGCGCTGGCTGCTCCACAATTCAGTCTTGAAGTCGTACTCGCCCGTGAGTTTGAGCAAGGTGACCATCTTGGAGCCGCCCTCGTAGATGTCCTTGTTCTTCTTGTGCTGCGTGCTGGCCAGCACAAAGCACTCGCGGAACAGTTCGCAGCGGGCCTGCTCAAACGCATCGCCGCGCTCCAGTGCCGACTGCGCAGGACGCGGGGCGACGGTGCGCCATCCCCCGCGCGCAATCTCCGCAAAGCGAATCTGGAAACCGCTGGTGCCGCGCCGCCAGAAATAGAACACGCCGTAGGGACGGTCCGCAGGGAATGACGCCAGATACTGCGGGGTCAGCGATGCGTAATGGTCCATGAACGCGGGGTCAACGCCAAAGGCCAACGCCGTCTTCCGTTCGGAGAAGTAGTTGCATTTGCGCACGTTGCGGAAGAAATTCGCCACGCCGGCCAGCACGGTGCGCACCTTGGAGTCCTTCTCGGCCATGCCGCTGTTGATGCGGGAAATCTCCGCTTCGGCTGCGGACAGTTCCGACTCAAAGTCCAGAGTCTCTCCCGCCGGATTGAACCGCGACTCAAAGGCGTCCGACAGGCGCCTGAGAATGGCAGGATAGGTCGCCATGAACCGCTGAATCTCGGGGAGCGTGTAGGCATTGCGGTCCACAAACGAAAGCTGCGAATGGACGAATTCCGAGGCGGCGCACAGCAGATTCGCCGAGGCATAGCAGAAACGGTTCCGCTTCACCAATTCGCGCTCGAACAGTTCCGGCAGTTCGCTCCAGGACAGTTCATCAAGTTCGCGCCGCAGGCCGGAGAGCAGGTCCGGCGTATCCGTGCCAGGGGTGACGGGATGCGCGTAGAAGGTGTTGAGACGCACCGCCTTGTGCCGGAAATCATCCGCCGCTCCACCGCGCAGGAAATTGCGCAGATAGGAGCGGGTGACCTCAAAGCCCTTGGCCTCCAGCAGTTGCAGAGTGCGGGCATAGAAGCCCTCCGTGCGGGCCACCACCGCAACCGCCATCGTGATGCGGTACTCCCCGTCAGGAAGCAGCTCGAACTCCGTCAGCGTGCCGGAGCAGATCAGGTTGGTGATGTCGGAATCCGTGTAGAGCAGATTGAGGAACTGCATGGCGGCTTCCTTGTGCTGGGAGAGGGAGGTGATGCACCAGGTCATGCCCGCGACGCCGGCGGAGGTGGCCCAGGAATCCTTCTCCAGCTCCACCACGTACATGTCCTGAGCAACCGTCTTGCCCTGGACGCTGAGGCCGATTTCGGCGGAGGCGTAGGAGCCCAGCACGCAGGCGGCCTGCTTGTTGGCCATGTAGGCGAAGGCGCCGTCCTGAGCGTTCATGGGGTCCTTCATGAAGAAGCCCATTTCGGACCAGCGCTTTGCGTTGGCCAGCATGGTCTTGAAGACGTCAGAGGTGTAGTAGTTGGTCACTTCCATGCTGCCGTCGCCCAGGATCAGCACGCCGATGGGATCCTCGGTGCCGAGGAAGTCCGCACCGTTGAAGACGATGTAGCCGCCGTTGTTGTTGTTGGCGATGGTGATCAGGTCGGGGTTGGCTTCATGAATCTTCTGCAGGGCCTCGGTCAGGGTGTCCCAGTCATGAATGTCATCGGGATTGACGCCGGCCTTGTCCACGGCTTCCTTCAGGAGGAAGGCCAGCTGCTTGCCGGAGAAGGCGTCCACCTTGGGCGTTCCGTAGATGGTGTCGCCGATGGTGGTGCAGGCCATGTAGTCACCCAGCAGGTCCGTGATGCCCTTGCCGTATTCGGCCAGCA
>JAFRLP010000038.1 GCA_017431185.1 Victivallales bacterium
ATAATGGGTACCTCGCGATTCTTGTTTGATGGTTGCGGAAACGCAAAAGTCCTCGTCGCGCGAGGCGACGGAGGCTTTCACGAAGGTCGAATAGAGACTCTCTATTTCATAGAGGTTATATATACGCGAGGGGTTTTGAAGTACATTTGGAAACGGGGAAGGGCAGGCTTCAGATTCTTTGCTAAAATTAAAAGTTGCAGAAAATTTGCAAATTCTGGAATTGATGGTAAGTTATTATCGTTGTTAATTGGAAAATTGGTTTCACAAGGAGAAAAACGATGTTTGTCAGATTTGCGGTCGGCAATTTCCGGTCATTTCGGGACAAGGTGTCGTTCTCGCTGGAGAAGCACGGGCAGGGGAGGGAGCTTCCGGAGAACTGCTTTGGCAGTCCCGCGCTTCCCTCCAGGATGTCGCTTCTGAAGTCGGCGGTCATCTATGGCGCGAACGCAAGCGGCAAGAGCAATCTGGTCCAGGCGTTGACCGTGATGCAGTCGATTGTCCTTCGCAGCGGCGTCGGCGACAGGGACGTCGCCCAGATGCTGGAGCCCTTCGCGCTTTCGGAGAAGACGCAGGAGGAGCCCGTGTTTTTCGAGCTGGAGATGGTTGCGGACGGTCGGCGCTACCGTTACGGCTTCGAGTGCACGCGGGACGAGATTGTCTCCGAATGGCTCTACGCGCAGAAGCGGCGAATGACGCTGATGTTCGCGCGGGAGGACAACCAGTTCGTGGAGGCGTCGCCCGACTTCGCGGAAAAGAAGGCTTGGTCGAAGGTGCTCAAGGACACCAGACTGAACCTGCCGAGGAACGCCCTGTTCCTTTCAACCGCCGCAAGGATGTTCGCGGGCGGCGCCTGCGAAGCGGTCCTGAACTGGTTCGAGCGCACGCTGCTGATCGTGTCGGCGCATACCTACCAGCAGTATCTGGGAACGACCTTCGCCGCGATGAAGAACAGCGAACTCGCCGGCCGGATCTCGCAACTCATCTCCAGGGCCGACCTCGGCATCCAGAAGGTCGAGGCCAGCGATGCGGAAGCGCAGGGGAAGACCAGTGGTCTGTCCCGGATCGGCACGACGCATCTCGTCGGCGGCAGGACCTATCACTTCGATATGTTCCACCACGAATCCTCCGGCACGCAGAAGATTTTCGCGCTGTCCGCGCCGCTGCTGGATGTCCTGAAGAACGGCAAGGTGCTTTTTATGGACGAACTGGACGCCAGCCTTCATCCGCTGCTCGTCAGCCAGCTGATTGAAATGTTCCACGGCGGCAATTCCGCCAATGCCCAGCTGGTCGCGACCACGCACTCGCCGTCCATCCTCACGGAGACGACGCTCCGGCACGACCAGGTGTGGTTTGTCGGCAAGGACGACAACGGCTCGTCGAACCTGGCTTCCCTGGCCGACTTCACGGGGATTCGCGGGAACTTCACCCGCATCACGAAGGACTACCTCCACGGCTGCTTTGGAGGCATCCCCTACATCAAGAGCCTGAAGGTGGAGGGCTGAGCAATGGCGAGGAGAAAGGCCTGGGAGCAGTCGGTGAGGCGGCCGGTGCGGCGGCGGAGGGAGAGCTTCTGCATCTTCACGGAAGGGACAACCGAGCAGCTGTATTTCGACGATTTCAATCTGCCGACCTTGCGGGTGACGTGCATTGGTCTCGGCGGCGGGAATGCGGAGCACCTTCTGACGGACGCGCTCTCCCTGATGCGTCTTCCGAAGTATTCCGGCTACGACCATTACTGCCTCGTCTTCGACTGCGACGACAATTCCCAGGACGAGCTTTTCCGCGTGGCGGGAAAAGCCGAGAAGTCCCACATCCGCTGGTGCTTCTCGAATCCCTGCTTTGAAATCTGGTATCTCCTTCATTTCGTCTACCGCGATTCGCCGACCACCCCTTCCGAACTGAAGCGGAAACTGGTGCCGGCCAGGATTCCCGGGTACACGGAGACCAGGGAAGGCGTCTGCGGGTTGCTGAAGGACAAACTGGACGTCGCCGTCCGAAACGCCCGTCGCCTCCTGCCTCCGGAGGAACGTCCGGACTGGAAGAACCGCCTCCGCGCAACCAATCCATCCACCAACGTGGATGAACTCGTGGTTCTTCTGCGACAAAAGGGGTGAGGAATCAGCTGCAAGCGGAGGTTCGAGAGTCGGAAGCAAAAAGACGATTCCCGGCTTGCCGTTTCGCCGCCACTCCGCTTGAATGTTCGGGAAAAGGGGATAAATTATATTCCAGACAGAGCAAAGACACACGGTTTTTGCGGCGGCTGTCAGCACGATGTGGCGCCTTGGAAAAAAGGTGCCATTTGGTGCCATTCGGGAGAGAAAAAGGTGCCATTTGGTGCCGTTTTCGGGGCATTGAATTTTCTGCGAAGAGAATGCTAAATCGTGCTTTTTGAGCAGGAACTACAGCGATTTTGATGCTTGTCGGAAACGCCCGCTGACTCCACCAGTCGATTTTCAGCAGGGCTTGATGGCAATCGCCGTCAAGCCGTTATGCGTTTCCGCTCTTTCTTCCTGCGGGACGGGCACTTGCGAAGATTCTCTCTCGGAGAATGAATAGTTGCCAGAGAAGGCTTTTTCGCGCGTTTTCGCCTACCGGAAACGCCGAAATCCCTTCTCGTTCTCCGTTTTTTCTCTGCGAGTAAAGGTCATGGCAATCACTCCCGACATACGCGAACCCATCCTTGTTCTCTTTTTGCTCCAGATTCGTAATGGCGATTTTACGCAGGGAGTAAGGGAGGGATGCACAAAGTTGAGGCCGCCGCTCTCGAACCACTTGAGGTTGTCACGGGTCTTGAGGTCAACGATGCCGTGCCCCTTCGAGAACCAGTCCATGCGGATCTGGCAGGGGACGCCGCCGTATTCGGCGCTGACGGTCACCTCGGCGACGCCGTGGTCAAGCAGCGCACAGGCCGCCGGGTGCGTCCAGACCGACTTCTGGAGCTTCGCGATGAAGCCGTAGTCCTTCGGGCTGACGATCTCGCGGGTCTGCGAGGATAGCCACTCGGCGTATGCCTTGGTGGCCTTTCCGTAGGGCTCGCCCGTCTTGGGGTTCACGGGACCGTCGGCGACGACGTACTGTTCGTCGAAGGCGGCGTGTCCCTCAAGGATGAGGCAGTGGGCGGCGCGTCCGAGCGCCAGCGCCGGGCTTTCGCCCTCGGCGATTTCGCCATTGGTCTTGCGGCGATAGAGTTCGGGGGATTCGCGGAAGTCGGCAAGCAGGTGGCTCGACATGTACTGGCCGCTTCGGCTGGCGGCGTGGTACTCGTCCGCTGGGATGGTGAGGAATCTGTCTGTGTTCATCGGTGCTCCTTGAGTTCTTTTTCTCTCGGGCCTTGTTGCCCTTCACCCTCGTATTAAAATTTTTCACGGGGGGTGGCCTCGGATTTTTGCAAAATTCCTCGAAAAAGTCTGTTTCGGGCACAAAAAAAGCCCCCTGGCGGGTGGCCAGAGGGCGTGGGGGATGGCTTGGTGGTGCTGTTATCCAGCGTAACCAAACATAGTTTTTATTCATTCAACCGCAATTGCTTGAGTTGTGATTCAGCAGCAACTTAAATAATGCTTCTTGAATGAACACTTTTGCGGATTTATCCACTTTTGTTCAATGAGAGAGGTGTACCATCAGATTGTCTGGACAACGCACCGACAATTATCGAAGTGTCTTACGTTATTCCCACCATCGTCAAAATTGGGGACACTGTTCCCAAAATCTCGCCGCGTTGGGCGAAGCGATAAAGGTACACCAAGGAACATGCCAACGGATCCATTTAGAAACCATCAGAAAGAACGCCAGTCTTTCACAAATCTATTTATCTTTTAAAAATTTTCCTAAAAAAGGAAAAAATCTAAATATGTCGCTTGAAAAAGAAAGGCTACACTATATATTGTGTCTATGAACAACAAAACAAAGTGCCAACATCGAAAAGAGAACTTGACATCTTCCCGAATCGTTGTATATTAAGTTTCCATGAACATAACAAGTCAAATACCAATCTCCCAAAGAAGCACCTGGCCTCCCGAAGTGGAAGGGCAGTACTCCATTTGGTGCGCAGAGGTGAGTCATGAGCACTGGGATGAGGACACGGACATCGTGGAACGATACCCCAAGGCCACGATATACCCGCATTGCACCGTCATCTTTCCCATCCTGCATGGGAAAGGGGTCATTGCGACGCATATCGAGTTCCAGCTTGGGCGGGTGTTTGTCACTTTTGTTGGATTGAAGAAAGAATGGCAGGATGGCAGAAAGGAGACGGCATGATGAGACAACCAAGAATCATCAATAGCGAATCCGATTTCGACGATGCGATTCGTTCGCTGAATGAATTGTCGGAATTGGACGAGAAGACCGATGAGCAGCTGAATGCCATGGCCGTCCTATCCCTGCTGGTGGATGACTATCAGCGGAGGAACAGCGCGGATACGGCAATCCCCCCAGACCCAATTGATGCGATTGAGTTTCGTCTGGATCAGATTGGGGAAAAACACAAGTACCTTCGGCAGTTCATCGGAAGTCCAAGCAAGGTGAGCGAGGTGATGAAGCGAAAAATCGGTCTCAGCCTTCAGATGATTAGGGCACTGCACGAGGGACTTGGCATTCCTGCGGAGATATTGCTGCAGGATCCACGCAGGCAGTTGTCTAAGAACCCGCTCCAGGCAAAGGACTATCCGTTTGTCGAAATGTTCAAACGAGGCTATTTTTCTTTCAGCGGCACATTGACGGCCGCCAAGGAGGCCGCAGAAGAACTGCTGGAAGCGTTTTTCAGTGTGCTTCCCAAGGACCAGACGCTTGTGCCCCGTTTCAGGAAGACCGCTGGTGTTGTCACTGATACGAATGCACTCAGGGCATGGCAATGCCGCGTCATCAACAGACTGCGCGGGAAACAGCTTCCTGATTATGACAAGAACCGCCTTCCCGAAAATTTCGTTCAGAACATAGCATCGCAAAGCCAATATCAGTATGGGCCGCAGAATGTGAAAGAAATCCTAAACAGGGCTGGTATTCATTTGATTTACGAGGCCCATCTCCCAAGGACAAGACTCGACGGAGCCGCCTTCATGCTTCCCGATGGACATCCGGTCATTGCAATGACGCTCAGGCATGACCGACTAGACAATTACTGGTTTACACTAATGCATGAATTACATCATGTACTGAATGATCTGCCGGAGAGGGCAAGTTGCGCTTTTATGGATGACACGGGGCAGCAGAATCCAGTGGGAAAAGGCGAGGAGCTGGATGCCGCCGTTCGCGAAATGGAGGAACGTGCCGACAAATCAGCCAGAGACGCATTGATTCCAGCCGATGTGTGGCGAACCATTGGGCGCGGCATGTGCGGTGTCCGCGACTCCAGGGTGGTCAGGTGCGCAGCGGTGCAGCGTCAGCTCTCCCCTGCCGTCTTGGCAGGGAGAATCCGATGGGAAACCAAGAACTACTACCTATTTCAAGACCTGCTGGGAAAATGCAGGGAACAGCTGATGCCCCATGAAGAGCAAGGGCAGGACAACGAATAACAGGAGGCGCAACACACAAGAACGACACATAATCCAAATGCCTGACCAGCCGCGGTCAAAGAAAAAGGCGCATGCCAAGTTGTTCGCAGCAACAGGGAATGCGCCAGAGTCGGCATGGAGCACATTACATGCACCAAACCTGGAAACTCTGGTTAATGTAGTGCCTCCATGCTGGATTTCAAGCCGTCGAGACAAAAATCGCCGGCAAACCTCCAACATAGGAGAATTTAACATGGCACTTAAGCCAAGAAACAATGTATTTGCCTCCCCGTTCCTGGAAGGGGCGACTTTCGCTGGCAAGTACGAATTTCCAGAAGTCGCCCCTGTACACATCCAGCATCTTTCAGCAATCCCCTACGACAAAATCAGTCGAAAGCTTCGGGAAAAATCGCCTTTGTGGGTTCACCATTATGTTTTCGACACTCGCTTCCAGCCGATGCTGAAAGACCCGGATGACCTCTACAAACATCTCCAAATGTATGCGGGGGTTATCGGTTTGGACAACAGCCTGTATCGCGACATGCCTCTGGCGGAGCAGATACAGAGCATATTTCTAAACCGGCTCTTTGACTTCAGATGGCAACGGCTTGGAATGCAGGTCATTCCCAATGTCGTCTGGGGAGATCAGCGTTCTTTCTTGTTCTGCTATGATGGTCTTCCCCGCCATAGCACGATTGCCATTTCATCCGAAGGAATGATGAAGGCGCGCAAGAATCTCTTCTTTTTTCTGGACGGATTTGAAGCGACGCTTGAGCATCTGCACCCGGAGAATATCATGTTCCATGGCAAGCTTCCAAGCGAGGCTGCTCGAATGGCTGACCGTGCAGGCATACCAATCCAAAGAATTGCCTGCCGAATTCAACAGGTCTTCAGCTTCATGGAGGTGGATCATGAGTAAAAGCATTCATGGAGGATATTCCGGAACCAGGGGCGCAGATGACGAACATCATGACCTAGCGGACAATCTGCCCCAGTTGACAAAAGCATTCCCTGTTTCCCCAGAAGGATACTTCGGTGAAAAGGGAACTGGCAAAGTGAGGCGGATTAGCAGTGATAATCCGCTAGAGACAGCTCGTGACTTTTACGAGAAAGCCACCGAGGGCGCTGTTCAAAGAGGCCCGATCATCCAGCAGAATACTGGTCCTGTCCCCCGTTCAGAGGCGGCAATCTTGAAGGATGGAAGCCGTGTCCAAATACGCGAAGTCTCCCATTCAGACGGAACTCCCGCCGTTGAGATTTGCATTGTCAGATCCGGATTCGTCAAACCGCAAAAGATTCATTTCATACCCAAAGGAGGTAACAAATGAAGAACACCTACAACATCATTCCAGACGCATCGGTTGAAATACTCCGTCAGCTGAAAGGACAGCAGGTGGAAGGCATTTCAGTGGAGCAGACTGACACGCTTGAGCATGCCCTTTCCCAGATGGTCATCCTGCATCTGTCCAATGAGGATATTTCCATCTGGAGCGAGGAAGTCGAGATCCGTCCTGATGAATACCCTGACCTGGCGCGGGTCTGCGTGTTCAGGGAACAGAAAGGACGCTGGGATTCACTTGGTGAACGACTTGTGCGTTTTCCACTTGGCGAAACGGTTGATTCTGTCGAGTTGACAACTGATACCGTAACCATCCAGGAGAAAAACCAAAGCCCGTTCATCCTTGCCAACACCAAGGGAATCGCCATAAGATTCGGCTCAAAGACTCTCTGGCTGGAAAAGGGCTGCTACTGGTCTGAAGTCTTGGAAGTCACTTTGGCTTCCAATTCCGAGGCGTATTCGTTCCGGGACGAATGGTCCTCAGCTGCCGATGATGATGACACCATCTACCAGTCAAAGACAGAACGCCGGGAGATTTAGCGTAAAGAGTCCACACGTGGCAACAGACAGAATGACCAGAGCGTTACTATGACCTCTGGCCAATTTCAATCATCAACGTCTTCTGCTGGTTTCGCAGGAGACGTTGATTCTGTTGCCTTTTACCAACTGTTCTGCGTTTGATAGAGGACAGGCGGCGTTTCGGGATTGCAATTTTCGCAGTCTCTGCGGAAATGCCAGCCGTGCGGAAATAAGGTGCTTGCGTAGAAGGCGGCAAATAAATGACCTGCCGACTGGCTTCAAACGGCTACAAGACGTGGAGACGGGCTGGAAAGGCCGTGGCAAACGATGGCGGACGGCGCGTCTGGATTCTTCGCAAGTATCTGTAATAAGGTGAAATAGTGTATGCGACGAGACGCAGGATAGACGGGATTTTGAGGAAAGAACACAAAGTGTTCAAAACAGCGCGAAACGTCTATTTCCCGTCTCTTATGACGAGACGGAGACTTTTTGCGGAAACGCCGAAATCGGCCATTTTCCGTGAAATTGCAAAGTGCCTAAGAGGGGGGAGGCAGAGGAAACGCGCGAAAAGATATGCGAGAAATGAGTTGTAGTCAAATGCGGCGTTTCAAGGTGGAAACCGCTGACTTACGCCTTCGGCGGAGACTAGCGTTTGCCCGATGGAGCGGACGAGAGACTGCCCCGATGGTAGAGGTAGGGAGTTCGCGCTTTTCGATAGAGGTCACTGACCTCTACAAACAGAGACTGGGCGATGGGGAAAGGGGAGTCGAAGTCGTCTTCTACGGCGAAAAGACCGTCTCTCGGGTTCTGGAGAGACTGGCAGAGACAAAGCCGCAAACGCCTTGTTTTGAGGGTGTTTGCGGCAAAAAGGAAGCGCCCCGCAGTGGTTGAGTTCACTGCGGGGCGCGGATCGCTGGGTGGTGGAGCATATCGGGTTCGAACCGATGACCTCCTGCATGCCATGCAGGCGCTCTAGCCAAACTGAGCTAATGCCCCATTTCGAATGGATGAAAATAATATAGCATGTTCGGGAAAGATTGCAAATGCGCAGGTCTTAAAATGGTGCAAAAATGTTGGTATAGTGGTAGACCCTCACTCATTGATGCTGGGTTCTGGCGAAGAGGGTGCAAGGCTGCATAGGCTTTCGCCAACAGATTGCCGTTTTTTTACCTATTCAGTTGCGTGGCGGCAACGGAGGCCGCCACGCAACTGAACGATGACATGGGCAAGGAACCCCAGTGAAGTATATTGGGGAAAATTTTCTTGAGATACGCCTTGACAAGGGTGAAACCTCCTTTATTTTAGTGAATGATAGGTGTGTCCGGCCCAATTGGGAACAATTCAGGAGGTTCTGAAACAATGGAAAACGTTGAAGCAACCATGTTCTATGGCTGCAGCCAGTGTACATTGGATGCGCAATTTCACCTGAAATTGCCAGAATGGGCAGTCAGTGTGATGAAACAACAGCGCCGCAATGACGTGGTGTTCTTTGGCATGCCAGAAGGATGCCTGGCCATTTTCCCCATAGCCCGCTGGCGTTCATTCCGAAATGCCATGCGAAAAAACGATGAGGCGATTCTGAACGATTCCGCATCCAGAATGCAACCACGGCTGCTCGGCAGTATGTCACGTGTGGGAGAGTTCAGCAGCCAAGGGAAAGTGCATCTTCCGGCCGCGCTTTGTCAAGCGCTTGGCCTGGGAGGGCAGGTCATGGTGGTCGGGGCCGAATGGTGGCTCGAATTATGGTCACCCGCCGCCTGGGAACGTCAACTCGTGGCGATTCAGCGGCAATTCACCCAGGCCAGCCAGCCCTGTTTCCCTTGTGACGCGCCTCGGCTATGATACATGCCGGCACTGCTGCACCGTCTGCGCATTATGGCTTGGATGGCGCACTGGAGCGTTGGTAATTCCTATGAAACACCCTGCTTTGCCGACGGAATTCCCGCCATTGCTTTTTGTTTCGTGCATCATGTCGGCGGCGAGGACGCCGCCGCTACTACCCACTGACACTGGTCAGATGCCGTATTGGCCTCGCGGAACGCGGCCTGCCAAACCTGTCTGTGAAACCAGGCACAAGCGGCGGGTTTGGCAGACCGTGCTCCGTGCGGCCAGTATCAGTCGGTGAAGCATTACAAGCATTGAGGAGTTGCGAAGGAAAAATCCGCTGTCCGCCATTGAAAAATAGGTTTGGTGCGTTTATAGTTATGGAATCAGGCCAATGTCAGATTGGAGTTGTTCCAATCCACTGCCTGCCAACCTCGTCTTCACCTGAAATCATGACACCATGAGCCATTTACCCTTGACATCATTCGCTCCTTGCCTGGCGGTGGCCGCAGGCAAAGGGGCATTAGACTTTGGCGAGATACTTTGGCGCGCCTTCTCCACCAGTGATGTGGTCGGCAAGGGGATTGTGCTGATTCTTCTGGTTTTCAGCATGTGGGCGTGGAGCATCATCGCCAGCAAAGCCATTGCGATGTACGGGACACGGCGTTCCTGTGACCGATTCCTGAAGATGTACGACCGCATCAAATCGCCCATCGGAATGGGACTCTACCTGGCGGAACTTCAAGGACCGCTGAAGAATGTCTGCGGAGCGGGGATTCGTCAATTATTTGACGTCTGCGGAGTTGCGGAGCAAAGGCGCAATGCCATTCTCCAGCAGGGAATTCTGCCGCGTCGGCTGTCGCAGGAGGAGATTGACAAAATCCGCAGCACGATGAATCGTCAGGTGAACGTCGAGACCCTGGAGCTGGAGAGTGACTTGGGGATGCTCTCCATCTGCGTGACCATCTCGCCGTTTCTGGGGCTGCTTGGGACTGTGTGGGGCGTGATGGCGACCTTCATGGAAATCGCGCTTCTGGGGCAGGTGGAACTTGGGGCCATCGCACCGGGCATCTCGGGCGCATTGCTCACCACTGTCGTCGGACTGATTGTCGCCATTCCCTCGGTGATGGCCAATATTCTCATCAATAGCCGCATCAACAAGACCTGCCTTCAGATGGACATCTTCCTGGAGGATTTCATCGCCAGCCTCAAGTTGGAGGGCGCGGAGGAGCAGACGGGAGGGAAGCAGCAGCCATGAACGTCACGGAACGGCGCAAAATCCTGGCGACCATCGACATGACGCCGCTGATGGACTTGACGTTCATGCTGCTCATCATCTTCGTCATCACAGTCCCGTCGATGTACTACAAGTCCGATGTTGACATAACGCCTCCCGACTCCAACACCAACGATAAGGTTGAGGTGGACGAGCGGGCTGTGTTTGTCGAACTTGACAAGGACGGCGGAATTTGGATGGGCACGGCGAACGACCGCCACCACCAGAGCGTTCCCTCGCCCGCCGATTTGACGACGATGCTCAAGGCCCAGCAGGAGCAGATGCGTGAAATGACGGTCTATCTGGTTGGTGATCGAACGCGGAAATACGAGGAGGTCATTGACATCGCCAACGCCGTCCGCCAGGCGGGACTCAACAATCTTTCCCTGGTGTTCAATCCTGAGGAGAAACGCTAGGCGCGAAACCGCCAAGAGCACACGAATCATCCATGGAAATGACAGAAAGGCATAGGACGGGACGCGGGGCGTTCGGCTGGCTAGCCAGCCTGATGCTTCACCTTGCCATGCTTTTGTGTGCCTGCCAGATGGTGCGTCATAAAACGAAGGAGCCTCCGTTGCCGGAGCCGATTCTGGTCAAGGCGACTTTCCTGGAGCCCGAGCCTCCGAAGCCCGAGCCTCCGAAGCCCGAGCCGCCGAAGCCCGAGCCGCCGAAGCCCGAGCCGCCGAAGCCCGAGCCTCCGAAGCCCGAGCCTCCGAAGCCCGAGCCTCCGAAGCCCGAGCCGCCGAAGCCCGAGCCGCCGAAGCCCGAGCCTCCGAAGCCCGAGCAGCCGAAGCCGAAGCCTGAACCACCGAAGCCTGAACCACCGAAGCCTGAACCACCGAAGCCCGAGCAGGCGAAGACATCTTCGTTGGATGAGTTGCGGAAGCGCTTTGAGAGTGCGAAGACAGTTCAGGTCAAGCCATCGCCTCAGCGTTCTTCGACCAGCAGCGCGGATATCCAGAGACGCCTGAGCAAGAACATGGCTTCCGTGTCTTCGCCGACAGTTGCCGTGCCCGTCAGCCAAGCCAGTCAGACACAGCGCCAGGAGGAGGCGAATTATGCGGATTTGGTGGTTCGCCCGCACATCACGCGCTATTGGCGGCAGCCAATGCCAGGGGAACTTGACCGCAGTCGGGTGACGCCAGTGGAGATAAGTTTCACGGTGTTTGCCAATGGCACGGTGACCGGCAAACGCATTGTAACCCCATCCAACTCCCAGGTGATGAATCGTTCGGCCCAGGCGTTTCTTGACGAATTGACTCGCCTGCAGCCTTTGTCCGCCATTGGCAGCAAGGCTGCCAGTCTCCACATCGTGGCCACCCTGGCCTTGAAGCAGTGAAGGAGATTACATGAAGAGACCATCGTTTTTGCTGCCTCTTATGCTGTCGGGAATAGTCTTCCTGTCGGCGTCGCTGATTGCCCAGCAGGGGGTAAATGTCATTGTCAATGGTGGCTTCAACAGCGACAACGGCAAGTTGTCAGGCTGGTCGTTCCGCAATTCCCAGAAGTTGGGGAGCTACACGATTGTGCCTGGGGAGGAGGGGCAGCCCAACATTTTGCGCGCCGTGTGCCGAAACGCCTCGCCGCGTCCTTGGGGAATGGAATTGTTCCAGAACATCGAGACCAAGATAGGGCAGGCCTCGGTTGTCCATGTCTCCTTTGAGTATCGCATCAGCGAGGGGTATTCGTTCAATTTCTATTGGCAGGAGGAGCGTTCGCCGTGGCCCAAATTGCTGTCCCTGCATTTGGATTCGCCGAGCGACTCCTGGCAAACCATCCAGATGGCGGTGCCGATTCACGCCACCCTCTTTGCCGGCTCCAGTTCCTTCTCCTTTCATCTGGCGGAGAAGCCCGGCATCTGCGAGTTGCGCAACGTCTCCGCCGTGGTCTATCCAGAGGGGACGAATCCCGACACGCTCGCCACCAACACCCAGCCAGTTCTCGGAGGGGACTTCTATGACAAGGATTGGCGTGAACATGCCCAGAATACTCTGAAAGCCACCCGCACCGTCAATCTGGAGATGCTTGTGTCCCGTGCAGGCAAGCCTGTTCCGGAGGCGCAGGTGACGGTCTCCCAGACGGGGCGGAGATTCCGGTTTGGGATTGAGACGCCGGCTGCCCTGCTTCTCCCCGAGGCGCTGTCAGCCAAGGAGAACGCCGAACTCAACCAGCGTGTCGTCGATTCGGCAGACAGGCTTCCGCAACTCAAGGCTTTCTTGCTGGACACAAGCATGTTCCAGCAAATCACCTTCACCGATGTCCTGCTTTGGCGTGATTACGACGCCTGGGGGCATCAGTATGACCAGGCGGCCATCAAACTTGCCACGGAGGCCGGTCTGGCGGTCAATGGCCATGCCCTCTATGTGCCCGCCTTCATGTTTGCCCCCGTGGCCTGTCGGAAGATGAGCCGTTTCGCGCTCTCCAGGGCTCTGCAAAAGCACATCACCGACCTGACCGAGCGCCATCGCGGAGCCATTGCCTCCTGGGAGGTCATCTATGGCGGGACGGATTATCAGGAAATCTATGATTTCATCGGCATCAACAGCATGCTGGAAGCCTGGAAGACCGCCCGCGAAAAGGATGAGCAGGTAGCCCTATACCTCAGCGAGCCCCATGCCCTCAGCGCCAGCAATGAGTCCCAGCTGCGGGACTGCATCGAGTTGGCCTCCTGGCTTCAGCAGAGCGGGGTGAAACTCTCTGGCATAGTGCTGGGGGCCAATATGAAGCGGCTGGAGGTTGCTCCTCAGTCCATGGAGCGTCGCCTGAATGAGATTTCCCGTGCGCTCAAACTCCCCATCCATATCGCGGAGTTTGCCGTCAATGAAGAGAACGACGCCGTGCAGGCTGCTGAACTGGCGGATTACCTGCTGCTGTTCTTCTCGCATTCGGCGGTGGCGAGCGTCACGTTTGCCCAGCCGTGGGCCAAGGCTCTTCCGAATCCCAATCTCGCTTTGCTGAAGGAGGACCTCACGCCCAGGGCCTCCGCCGCGCTTGTCCGCGACTTGCTCACCCGGAAATGGCTGACCAATGTGCAGACCAGCACGGGGGAGGACGGAACACTCGCCCTGGAGTGCTTCCGCGGAACCCATGAAGTCACCGTCACCGCCGGGGACAAGACCGCCAAACTGCATCTTGACCTCAACGAAGACCCGCTGAAGGTGCTGGACGGGCCTGCGCAGTTCCGCCGGCAGCGCCAGCCGCCCGCTCGCGTTCTCACCATCAATCTGGATTGAACTTGTTCCCATAATGCCGTCCGTTTTTGACATTCTCAAGCAAGACCCCGCGAGTTTTGCCCGTCGCGGGGTGCTGCACACCGCCCATGGGGATGTGCAGACCCCAGTGTTCATGCCAGTCGGCACATTGGCGACAGTCAAGGCGATGAGCCGTGTGGAACTGGAGGAACTGGGTGCGCAAATCATTCTAGGCAACACCTACCATCTCAATCTGCGCCCTGGCATGGACATCATGGCCAAGGCGGGGGGACTGCACCGTTTCATGAATTGGCCGCACCCCATTTTGACGGACAGCGGCGGATTCCAGGTTTTCAGCCTTGCCAAGTTGCGGAAAATCACCCGGGAGGGGGTGAAATTCCAGTCTCACATCAGCGGGGCTCCGCTGTTCATGGGGCCGGCGGAATCCATGGGGATTCAGCGCATTCTCGGCAGTGACGTCGCGATGGCCTTTGACCAATGCACTCCTTGGCCGTGCTCCCACGGTGACGCCGCCAAATCGCTGGACTTGACCCTGTTCTGGGCGGAGCAGTGCCTGCGCCAGCCCCGGGCGGATGGGCAATTGCGCTTCGGCATCATCCAGGGCAGCACATACGAGGACTTGCGCCTTCGCGCTTGCGAGGCCATCTCCGGCATGGATTTCGAGGGGGTCGCGGTGGGGGGCGTGAGCGTCGGCGAGTCCGAGCGGGACATGGTGAAGGTGCTGAAGACCCTGGCGCCGGTTCTGCCGCCGGAGCGTCCGCACTACCTGATGGGTGTCGGCACGCCTCGTCAAATGGTGGAGGGCATCCTCAACGGCATTGACATGTTTGACTGCGTGTTGCCCACACGGATGGCGCGCAACGGCAGCGCCTACACGCCCACCGGCACCATTCCCGTCAAGGCCGCCCGCTATGCCGAGGATTTCACCCCCATCCTAGAGGGCTGCGAATGCTACGCCTGCCGCCATTTCACCAAGGCGTACATCCGTCACCTTCTGCATTCGGGGGAGATTCTGGGGGCCCGCCTGATGACCATCCACAACCTCCATTTCTTTCTGGATTTGATGCGGCGCATACGCCAGTCGCTTGAGGAAGGCACGTTTTCGGACCTGGCCAGGCAGGTCATTGACGCCTATCCGGAAGCCACCTCCGAAAATCCCCACCCTGAAAAATAGACATTGAGAATGAAACACACCTGTTTGCCTGTTCTCCTTTTGAGTCTGTCCCTGCTGGCGGGCACGTCGGATTTGAGCCGTTATGCGGCGGAGTCATTCTGGGTGAAGCGCACGGAGATTCCCGAAATCACCCGTTCCAATCTGGTTCAGGCGATTGAGATGGGGCGCAGTTATTTTCTCAACCACATACGTCCCGAGGGGAATTTCATCTATTCGCTGGATTTGGAGACGGGGGAGACCACGACCAAGGACAATCAGGTACGGCAGGCGGGGGCGCTGTGGTGCCTCGCCTCCTTGAACCGTGACCGCTTCAACGAGCCGACCCGCCGTGCGCTGGTGCTGGGCATGGACTTCTACGCCTCCAATCTTCAGGAGTTGCCTACGCCAGGGCTCAAATGTCCTGTCTATCCTGGTTTCAAGAGCGTCGCCTCCGGTGCAGTCGCCTTGCAGGCCCTTGCCGTGATGGAGTTCCTGATTGGTCAGGAACGGTATCTGGATGAGAAAGTCAAAATCCGCTACCGCACCCTTCTGGAGCATCAGCTCGCGTTCCTGCATCACATGGAACTGCCTGACGGAAGCTGGGCACGCGAATACGACCTCATCGGCGGTTTCAAGGACGAGACCACCAGTCCATACTATGACGGCGAATGTCTCCTTGCCTACTGCAAGGCCGCCCGCTTTTTGGGCTACACGGGACTTTGCGCCCGCATTGACCAGGCCCTCCCCAATCTCTTCGAGAAATACACCATCCAGCGGTGGCGGAACTGCACGGAGGATGATCAGACCAAAGGGTTCTGCCAGTGGGGATGCCTTGCAGCCGCCGAATATCTTGAGGCTGGCTGGAAATCCGCAGGACAAATCGCCAGGGACGGGGCGCTTGCCCTGGCCTGGTGGCTTGTTCACGACACCCAGGTCGCCCTGCGCGTCAGCAATTCGGGTTATGCGGTGGAGGGGCTGCTGGGAGCCTGGCGGGTTGCCACGGCGACTGGCGACAAGCAGAGCGCGGAGCGGCTTCGGCAGGTTGTTCTGGAGATCATGCCAAGGCTGATGACCTACCAGTACAAAGGCCCCTTCATGGCCTGCAATCCCACTTTGGCGGCTCTGCGCAAGGCGCCTGCCGGGGCAGACGGCGGAATCGTCAACGGCAAGGGCGATACGGTTGTCCGCATCGATGTTCACCAGCACCAGATGCACGCCATGCTTCTGATGCTTAAACACCTTTTCCCAAACTAACGAGGAATCCCATGGACGAAAAATTGAAATTTGCCATCGTGGGCATTGGCGACCGCGGCGACTGGTGCTGGGCGACCCAGGTCAGCGAGCGGCAGGACTGCTGCGTTCACGCCATCTGCGACACCAACCCCGTGCGGTTGAAAATCGGCGGCGGACGGTACCACACCAATGCGCTTTACACTGACCTGGGCGAAATGCTCCGGCGGGAGCAGTTGGACGCCGTGGTCGTCACCACCCCTGACTGCAACCACGAGGCGACTGTGGTGGCCGCCTTGCAGGCCAATGTCAACGTGCTCATAGACAAGCCGCTGGCCATCACCGTGCAGGGATGCCGCCGCATCATCGAGACGGCGAAGCGCTCCACGGCAGCAGCCGTCATGGGCTTTAACCTGCGCCACAATCCCGTGCTGAAAGTCCTGAAGCGCATCATTGCCTCGGGTGAACTTGGCAAGGTGTTCATCATCGAGAACCGCGAGTTCTACGATGGCGGACGCACCTACATGTCTCGCTGGAATGGCCGCAAAAAGTGCTCCGGCTCCCTGTGGATCCACAAGGGGTGCCATGACTTTGACGTGTTCAACTGGCTGCTGGATTTCCCCAAGCCCGTGAAGGTGGCGGCTTTCGCGGGGATGAATGTCCTGCGCCCCGGGGGCTTGCCCTTTGCGCTGGAGAACGGGATTCAGCCAGGCCCCAACTGCACGGTCTGCCACTACGGCAGCCACGGCACGGGAGCGTGCCTGGACTGCTATGACATCAAGGCGGAGGACGCCGAGAAATGGGGGGAGGAGGCTGCCAAGGCGGACGGCTACGTCAAGAACTCCTGCATGTACAGCGGGGAGTCCGACGCCCACGACAACGGCATCGCCATGGTGGAATACGAGAATGGCGTGCGCGCCAGCCATTTCGAGTGCTTCATCGGTGCCAGGAATGACCGGATGTACACGGTTGTCGGCACAGACGGAGTGGCTGAGGTCAGTCTGGCCAACCGCCGCATCGTCATCACCAAGCGCTGGACAGGCGAGACCATCACCCACGAAATCCCGCGCGCCACCGGCAGCCATGGTGGGGCCGACCCGATGCTTCTGGAGTATTTCATCAATGTCATCACGGGCAAAGTCCCCAACGGCTCGACCATCGAGCAGGGAATGCTCTCCACCTCCATCGGTCAGGCGGCGGAAATCGCCCGCACCGAGAATCGCACCGTGCTGATGGACGAATTGTACCGCTGACGATTGATTTTCAGGAGAGATTTTTGCAATATACCCCGCACATTCACCGTTTCCCGCAAAGACCGCCTTTCCAACTGAACTGGCGTTATGGTGTGCTGCTGCGTTCGACCAATTGGCTTGGTGATGCTCTGATGACACTGCCGGCGGCCTGGCAACTGCGTCGCTGTGTGCCGGAGGCGTGCGGTTTCTTCGTGCTCTGCCCGCAGTTTCTGGCCCCGCTGTGGCGTGCCTGTCCCTGGGTGGACTACGTGATTCCCATGGCGGGAAAGCGGATTGCCTGGCCGGAAGTCAGCCAAGTGAGAAGATGTTCCCCCGGCGTGGGAGTCGTCTTTCCCAACTCCTTCGGAGCCGCATTTGACGTATGGCGCTGCGGCGTGAGTCAGCGTGTGGGGCGTGTGGGGCGGCTCCGCTCCCTGCTCCTCACCCACCGCATCCCCGAATGGCCTCGCGTGAGCGCGGGAACGTCGGCGGAGTTCCACCAGCTTTCGCATTATCTGGAACTGGTCTCCTCCTGCGGGAGCATCGAATGGTCTTCGCGATGCCCCGTCTTGTCGGTGGACAAGGGACTTGCGGAAAAACTCGGCATGACGGGAACGGGGTGGCTGGCCTTGGCGCCAGGAGCCGCCTACGGTCCCGCGAAGCAGTGGCCCGCCGAGTCCTTCCTGGCGGTCGCCAAGGAATACGTCGCCAAGGGGGGGCGCATCGCCCTGGTCGGCGCTGCCCGTGAAAGGGAGGCCACCGCCTTCATCGCCAGCCATATTCCGCACGCCTTGGATTTGGCAGGGCGCACGAGTCTGGACGAATTGATGGCCGTCCTTTCCTGCGCAGACGCCGTGGTCGCCAATGATTCGGGTGCAATGCACCTGGCGGCCGCCGTGGGCACGCCTGGGGTTGCCATCTTTGGCTCCACAGATCCGATTGCCACTGGTCCTCTTGGCGCGGAGTGGCGTCTGCTGGTTGCCGAAAATTCCTGCCGGCCTTGCTTCCAGCGAACCTGCGTGAATCAGGAAAAATCATACGCCTGTCTCCGTTCCATAACCTCGGAGCAGGTGCTGTCCGAGTTGTCTCAACTCGCCTCCCGCGGTTGTGAATGACCGTTACGCATCATGTATCGAGATTTCTGTCGCATATTTGCCAGCAATGACCGACTGCGCTTTTTGGCGCTGGTCGGGCTGATGATGTTTGCCGGACTTGTAGAGTTGTTCTGCCTGACGGCGGTGCCCATCTACGTGGCGCTCTTGCTGGGGCAGTATCTCAGTATCCCGCAGGTGATTGTGGAGTTGTCGCAACGCTGGACAAGCGACCGGTCTGACCTGGCGGTGAAGGGCGGCATTGTGCTGCTGCTGCTGTTCATTGCGCGAACACTGGTGTTTGTCTTCAACTACGCAGTCCAGGAGAGGATTCTGCGTCATCGGCAAATCGCCCTGGGCTCAAGAATCTACCGGGCGTACATGGAGGCTCCATGGTATATTGTCCGCAAACTCCATTCCAGTGTCCTGCTGAATGACATCGCCGGCGAGTCGGAACGGCTTATCCAGCAGTTTCTGGACCCGATGCTGAATCTGCTGCGCAACGGCGGGCTTTGCCTCGCCATCGTCTGCATGCTGATGGTGGTCGCCCCCGGCGTCTCGCTGTTGGCCTTTGCCTTGCTGGGGCTGGGGTGTACGGTCGTTCTTTGGCTGATGAAGCACAAAATGCAGCTTTTGGGACAGAAGGCGCAAATCGCACGGGAACAGACCACCCGCTTTGTGACGGAGGGCATCTCCGTGCTGCGCGAGGCCCGCATCCTCAATGTCCTCGAATATTTCACCAGTCAAGTCCACGCATCCCTGGAACGCCAGGCGGGTGCGATGCAGATCAGCCAGACGCTTCAGAAAAGCCTTTGGCCGATGATGGAACTGCTGGCGGTTTTCGTATTGTTGAGCGTGATGATGGCCATGCTCCTGATGGGGCGGGACATCGGCGGCGCCGCGCCGATTCTCGCCCTGCTGGCGGTCAGTCTGGCGCGTCTCAAAGGCGTCTCCACCGAACTGATGTACCATGCCAACACCCTGCGGCTGCATGGCGGGATTCTGCACGCCATTGCCGAGCGCCTGGACATGCTGGAGGGAGCGCGTGAACCCCAGGGAATTCCCGCCGAAATGTCGGGGGACATTGTGGCGGAGCATCTCACCTTCGCCTTCCAGGACGCAGGCGAGCCAGTCCTCAAGGACATCACCCTCCGCATTCCGATGGGGCAGGCCGTCGCCTTTGTCGGCCCCACGGGAGCGGGGAAGACCACGATGGCCGATTTGCTGCTGGGACTGCTCAAACCGACGGCTGGCTCCATCCGTGTCGGCGGAATGGACATCGGTTCGCATCTGGAGTCATGGCAGGCGCAGATTGGCTTTGTCCCCCAGGACATCGCCATTCTGGACAACACCATCCGCGCCAATGTCGCCTTAGGCATCCCCGATGGGAAAGTTGACCAGAACGCTTTGACGGCTGCGCTTCAGGCGGCTCATCTCAAGGCGTTTGTCGATAGTCTGCCAGACGGCGACCGCACACGCCTTGGCGAGCGTGGCACGCGCCTTTCTGGAGGCCAGCGGCAGCGTCTGGGCATTGCCCGTGCGCTTTACCGAAATCCGCCCGTGCTGATTTTCGATGAGGCGACCTCGGCCCTTGACAATGAGACGGAGGCGGAGGTGGCTGCCGCCATTGAGCAGCTCCACGGCAAGCACACCGTGATTTTGGTGGCGCACCGCCTCACCACCGTGCGCCACTGCTCCACGATATTCTATTTTGACCAGCAGGGCGTCACCTCCTACGCCAGTCTGGCTGAATTGGGCAAGGCGCATCCCGCATTTGTCCTTGACGCCCGTTCGCAGGAACGGCAGTGAGTTCTCACTGCCGTTCCACAGCGCCAAAGGTCATTTAGACCTCTTCGGGCATCGGACGCGGAATCTTGGCGGGCGGGGAGGAGGAGCGATGTGCTGTCGCGGTGATGCGCCGTGTGGACATCTGCGGAGGATGATGGACTTGGGCGGACGGCGCGGGCGCGTTTCATGTCGCGGATGGGGAACACCGCGTATCCGTGCGGGGAGGTAGGTGCGTCTGTGGAGATGGCGGTCAGTTGGCGGACGCCGAGGGAAACTGACATGGCATCGTCGGCTGGGGGGACGCCAATGGCAGTGTATGCGTTCTGGTTGTCGCAGCACCAACTGGACGCCTTTCGGCTGTCCTGGTGGCGGTGGAACAGGCGTCAGAAGATAGTCCACCAGGACAATTTCCTGTTCCTGCGCCGCAAACAATGCCGAGTTTTCCGGCAGAAGCAGGATGATTTCTCTTTCTGTCTCGTGAACTTTCGCCTTTGGCAATTCCCTGCGCAATAATGTGGCGGCGGATTCGTCCTCCACATCCATTTCCCACGTATCCGCATCGGACGGCACCGTGCCAGGCAGCATGACGTCGAAGCACTTCGTGGTCAGGTCTTTGATGCAGACCGCAAACGCATTGGCGGTCGTTCGTCCGCCATCTATTTCCCATGTGCCGATATCCGTCAATAGGCCGCGGAACTCCCCCTCCGTGATGAGAGTCTGATAGTGCCTGACAATCAGGTCATCCTTCTGGGAATCCTCCTCGTTGGCACTCTGTTCGCGCGTTGTTTCCCGTATGTACCGCAAATCGCTGACCATCGTCCCCCGCATGTAGGAGAGGGCTGCGGTGCGCGCCTTCACTGGCAAAATGGCCCTTTTCTGGGAAAAGGTGTATTTGCCGGGACAAGTGACGACAAGGAGCAGGAATTCCTCGCCGTAGTCGTCGCGATAGAGCGTGGAGCCGCCTGTGAGAATGCCAGGCGCACTGCGCAGCGCATCCTCCCATTCGGGAGCGACCTTCCAGTCCTGGATGCCCTCGGGCAGGGGCAGTGCCTTCCCCGCTCTCCCTGGCGCATCGTTCACGAGCTGATAGAGGCAGACGAAAAGGGTGCCGCCGTCTTCGGAGAGCCATTCCCCACCAGGACGGATGGCGTTCTGGCGCGCCTTTTCCAATTTGGACGTGATTTCGCTGACCATCTGCGTTTCCGATGTCGCCTCCTCATCATGTGTCTGCGTCGTGTTTTCGATGCGTTCCTCCGCATGGATGTTCACGCCGAACACGAGGGAGGCCAGTTCCGCACGGGCGGACGCACGGGCGAGGCAACGCGCCAGCGAGGCTCGCTCCGCACGGTAGGCCGCTGTTCCAACGGCGACGAGGCAGTCGTCGAAAACGGCGCTGCCTCCCCGTTGCAGCGTCCGATTTTCCTGGACGCGATTCGCGATGTCGGGGGAGAGACTGCCAGGAAACATCCCTTGTCCCATCACGGCGACGCACAGCAGTGCGACAACTCCACAGCGTCTCATCATTGCACTCTTTCCTTTGCTTAACGGTCCGCCCATCCGAAGCCCGCGTCATTGTTCGGTTTCCCCAAGTATTGGTGGAATTTCACCAGTGGGTGCTTTGACTGCCGGACGGGCTCGACAAAGAACACTGCACGTTTCACCTTCAGCATTTCCTCGGAGGAGGCAAACTCCTTGAACACAAAATGGATTTTCCGCGAGTAGCAGCTGTCCGTATGTTCGCCGTGGAGGGTACGGAGACGCAAGTCACTTCTGCTTCCCGCAACGCCACTGGGATATGGCACCGTGCTTGGATTATAGAAGGTAATTCCCATCTGTGACTCCTTGACCACCTCCCCATTCTCATCCAGCAACTTCATGGAGATTAAATAGCCCCATTTTTCGATTTCCGAAAAATAGGCTTGCAACGGTTCCATGTATTTTTTGGATATCCATAGCCAAGTCCAGAACTCGTTGTCATTGTGTTTTTTTTGCGTGTCGAGATTCTGGCAATAGGACAGTGCGTTGTGTGTCTTGTAATTTTTGAAATCCCAACGGGCTTTTTTGGCGCCAATGCGCGCCAGCGCCCGATCCAGTCGCCTGGTGTACATCTGGTATTTGGCGGGAGTGGTGCCGAATCGACCATTCACATAGAGCACGGGCTGGCCATTGTTGTCATAGTCGGGAATGATTTTGTTCACGGTGATGGACCAGATGCGGCAGTAGTCCAGCATATATGAGCAGATGAACTTTGTCAGTGCCTCCCGCGTGGCCTCAATGTCCGAACCGACACGGGCCTCCTGCATTTCCTTGTCCGCCTCCTCCGAGGAGTTGCCGAAGGTGACGGCCTCCAGCAACTTGTCGCTATATACGGTCACATTGGCCTTTACGACAAAAATCCCGTCCTCCTGTCCCGTGGAGGTCTCCGCGAATTTGGAGATGAATCCCGCGCTGGCGGCGAGGAACTGGGAGACCACGGTGGCGTTGTCCCCGTCCTCACGGATGTCGGTGCGTGCCTTGATGGCCTCTCCGACCACGGTCACCAGCGCATTGCGCTTCGCGTCCTCACGTGCGGCCTCCAGGGTCTCCCCCTTGCCGATAACCGCGACGGCCTGGAAGCCACTGTGTTGCTGGGGCGCTCGTGATTGCTGTGTCGCCGAACGAGTCTGGTTCTGGGACCGATTCCTCGGACGCGCCGTCCCCTGCGCAAAAGCACAAAGCATTAGCATTGTCCAAAACAAAACCACCATTCGTTTCATCATTCTTCTTCCTTCTTGGTTTCAAGTTTTTTTCGGTCTTCGGGACGGCTGGATGTCGCAATTCGGCGCAGGAGCGCCTCCTGGATTTTTGGAGGAAACTGCGGGAACATCTCCTGCACTTCGGGCAAGAGGGTTGCGGCTGCCAGGTCATCGCCAGTTTGCAGTGCCTCCAGATAGTCGTGGAGGGAGTCGTTGGCGGAACCCTTTTGCAGTTTTCGCAGAGCCGTCTCCAATGCGCAGCACTGCTCCAGACTGCCTGCTTGCCAGCATTGCCCATAGTCTTCCGTCAACGCATGGGCGTAGAGTGCGCGTGCTTCCACCGCGTAGCGTTCACGGTCAGGACGCACCTTTTCGATGGGGAGCCGCAGGGTAATGAGGAAACTCCCGTCCGCATTCTGGAGCATTTCGCATTGAGTGCCCTGTGGCATCACCTTGCCGTAGAAGACGCTCCGTTCCCGCAGAGCGGGAAAACGCCCCCCGCTACCCAGCGAATTCTCCAGTTTGTCCCATTCCTCCCGCCAGAACGGCAGCACCTTTCCGAATGCCGCAGCCGCCTTCAGTTCCAGGACATGGGCCAGGCGTTCCTCGCTCCCTGCAACCGCGAGGGCCATTCCCACCGCGCGTGACTCATTCGCGCTTACGCAGTAGAACCCAAATCGGCTGTAGGCATGGCAATTCCGTGCCAGCGTCTCCTTCTCCGCCACCGTAAGCCAGGGATTCTCCTGTACGCACGCCAGAAGGCGCTCCTGACTAGGGGCGGCGTACGCCCATCCGTTCAGGAACGCCAGAATGCAGACCAGCAGGGTGCTCTTACAGGTCATTCGCATCTGTGCTCACCTTGTCCAGCGGACGGATGCCCGCGTCACGGGTTTTGCCTTCGGCCCCCGTCCTCCCATTGCGTTTCTCCACGGACTCGCGATTCTGGATGACAGAGGCCGTCATATTGGGGTTGTAAACGAGGAGAGCGTAGGCCCAGTCGCCGTTGTCATCAGTCCAGGAATTTTCCTGGACGCCAGGCGGAAGTTTTCCCTTGACACTGCTTTTGTAGGCGTCAGTGGTCTTCATCACATTCAGGAAGGTTTCCTTGAGGTTGTCGCCAGCGACTCCCATCTGCTTGGAGAGTTCGCCGTCGTCGGTTTTCTTGAGGAGTTCCTTGATGCCGGCGTCCTGGTAGTTCTCCTTGGTGATGTCGGTATGGCCCGAGTCCCAGGTGAATTTGTCGCCGTTGAGAAGCGCGATCATATTGCGGGCGGCCCTGAGCGAGGAGACACGGCGTGCCTGCTCTTCCAGTTGCGCGTTGACGGACTCGTTCTTGTGCTGCCGCACAATGGATGAACCGAAGCTCACGCAGAACATCTGGCTGTTTCCCTTCGCGTCTGGCACCACGATGACACGCGCCCCCTCTGGCGGCAGTGCCCCCGTGCTCAATTCGGCATAGAGTTTTTGCATCGCGGAACGATAGTCCGTGGATGCGATGGCAATCGGCGACACCGTGAGCGCTGCGGCGCGTGTGCGCGGAGTGGTTGCAATGGTGACGGTGACTTTGCGTGACTGGGGATTGTCCTCAACGGCAAAGACGACATATCCGCGCAGCATTGCCTCCACCGAGGCCTTTTCGCTTTCCGTGCGGTAGTTGCTGGTGACTGCCTTGGTCTCCTCATCGGTGTCCAGAGTGGCCAGCGAGTTCTTGAGTTCCTCCTGTGCCTCGACGTTCATGCCGTAGAGGTACTTGGCAAGATTCCCCTTCGCCTTGGTGAGAGCCTCCATATAGGCGCCACGCTGGCTGATGAGGGAGGCATTCCGATTGCGGTATGGCTTGTAATTGGCCGTGCCGCTGGCGACGTATCCAATGCCGGAGCCGACCTTGATTTCCGTGACGGCAACCGTGAAGGTGCGAGCCTTGTTGACGGCATCCTGCATTGTGGCCGCCTCCACGCGCTGTGTCGCACCCACGGAACTGTTCTTCACTTCGCTGACCTGGATGGCCTCTGGATGCTGCACGGTGACAGGCGCCTTCGGGTCGGCAGCCGGCGGAACAATCGCGTCCAGACCAGGCGCAATACCCAAGACTTCCATCACCAGACAACAAGACAAAACTCCCAAAACACACAGACTCTGACGACAAGATTTCATTCTGATTTCCTTTTTGTTGTTGGACTAGGGCCATTTCCCCTTTGTTGAACAATACGTTGCATTCCCCGTGTTTTCCAACAAAAATTGAAAAAAACATCCATTGCTGGGGAAAATAGCGTTTTGAAAATGGAAATGGGCATTTTGTAACCCATCAGTCACTGATACTGGCCAGATGTCGTATTGGCCGCGCGGTGCGCGGCCTGTATCAGTCAGTGAATAAAGGTAGCGGCGGCGTCCCCGCCGCCGTCAACACAACGCAGGAAACACGGTGTGTTTCATAGAAAGGATTACCGCATTTTTTCCGCCCGTGGCATAAAAAGTGACCTATGCATTTGACAATCGCCAGGAATGGCGTTATATTTGTTAATGAAACGTTTCATTAATTTGTTTGTCATGTTTTTGCTTTAAGGTAGAGAAGTTGATGAGCAAAGAATCTGACCAGAGGGCGCGTTGTTTTTTGGCGGAGGAGGGGCAGTTCAGGCTGGGGTTCCTTCCCACGGAGCAGTCCAGTCCGCTGACGCGCGGCCTGGACAAGGTGTTCGCTGGCGGGGTTGAGGACGGCGTGGCGTGCTTGCAGCGTGTTGACCGCAACGTGCTGGAGATGAGCCGGCGGGTGTTTTGCTCATCGGCGTATCAACGGTTTGCCGAGGGGATTTGGAGTGCGCTTTGCGGTGGTGGTCGTGTCGTGTTTTCCGGCTGTGGTGCGACGGGACGCCTGAGCGTCCTCTTGGAAACCATCTGGCGTGATGCGTGTGTGCGTCATCCCCGTCTCGCCCCCTATGCGGACAGGGTTTCTGGAATCATCACTGGGGGGGACTACGCCTTGGTGAAATCGGTCGAGTCGTTTGAGGATTTCGAGTCGTTTGGCAGGCGTCAGATTGGCGAATTTGGCCTTGGCGAAAAGGATGTCCTCGTGGCCATCACGGAGGGCGGCGAGACCTCCTCCGTGCTGGGGACTGTGTTTGATTCGGTGGAGCGTGGCGTGAAGGTGTTTCTGCTGTTCAACAATCCCGCAGAGCTGCTGGCGGAGCGGCTGGAGCGAAGCCGTCGAGCCATCCGTGATGCCAGGGTGTGCGTGCTGGACCTGTCCTGCGGGCCGATGGCGTTGGCTGGCTCCACCAGAATGCAGGCCACCACGTCCGAGCAGCTGGTCGCGGGAGCGGCGCTGGAAGGCGCAGCGTGCCGTCTGCTGGGGCTTTCCGCCCCCGATGCGGCGGCGGACTTCGCCCTGCTGCTGGATATGCTGGAGAGCGACGCGGCGCGTCACGGGCTGGCCCAGACCATCGATTTCGAGTCTTCCGTCTATCGTCACGGCGGGCTAGTCACCTATTTTGCGGAAGATTTCCTGCTTGATATTTTTACTGACACCACGGAGCGCTCTCCGACCTTCATGCTTCCGCCGTTCCGCAAGTCGGGCGACTTCGGCAGCCCGCAATCCTGGGCATTTGTGAAATGCCCTGTATGGACGACGGAGGAGACCTGGGAAAAAATGCTGCATCGGCAGCCGCGTTGCCTGGAATGGACGGCGAAGGATTACGCGGATATGGGTGCTCCCGTTGCGTTGCAGGAAAATCCACCTGCGCTCGGAAGGAGCGAACTGATGCGTTTCCAAATCGGACGGGAGGCGGTGGAAGAACGCATCGCAACCGGCATGGACGCAGGCATTTTGGTGATGGTCGGCCTACCGCTTTCCGATGAGTTTCAGCGGGCCTTCAATGACCTTGCGACGCGCTTGCCAAAGTCCACCAGGCTGGCGATATGCGATGGCACAGGGGATTTCCGCATCCCATGTCACATTGCGGACACGCCGTTGCGCACGATGCGGCACTTGGCTGTCAAACTCGTCCTGAACACCATTTCGACAGGAACGATGGCCGTGCTTGGCCGCATCACTGGAAATTGGATGAGCTGGGTGAATGCCTCCAACAAGAAGTTGATTGACCGCGCCACCCGCCTGGTGGCTGAACTTGGCGGAATAGGGTACGATGAGGCATGCCATCGGGTCTTTGCCGCGCTGGAGGAGTCCGCGGATGGACAGGAGTCCCCTGTTCAAAGGGCGCTTCGCGGACTATGTGATGGGGCAAGATGTGGAGAGAACAGATGAAAACAGCGTGGTCGGCATGGAAAAGAAGAAGCGGGTGACCATCAAGGAACTGGCGCGTGAGGCGGGAGTCTCCGTTGGCGCCGCAAGCACGGTGCTGTCGGGCTGCACCAGCACCAATGTCCATGTCTCGGAGGAGACACGGCAGCGTGTGCTGCGCGTGGCGGAGGCGCTCCACTACGTCCCTAACGTGACGGCACGGGCGATGCAGTCGCGTCGGTCCTATCTTCTGGGCTTCTTCTACAGTATGCGCAACCACTATCTTCAGGCGGGGATTTTGCGCGGTCTCCGCGAGGTCTGCCGCAACCAGGGGTGCGACATCATCATTTACCCGGCGGAGGACGTGGAGGAGGAGCGTCTGAACCTGACCTCCGCCCATGCGGGAACCCTGGACGGCGTGGTGACCATCCCCTTCATCGACGGCGACGTGAACCTGGAACTCTATCGGCGGCTTC
Source organism: Victivallales bacterium (assembly GCA_017431185.1). The sequence goes on from JAFRLP010000038.1 coordinate 27,599, forward strand.
ACGCGGCGGGAACCCCCGTCATCCAACTGCTCTCGCAGTTGGACTCTCGCTTTCCGTGCCTGATGCGAGACTATCGTCGAATCGGGCGTGAGGCGGTGCTGCGGCTGGCGGCGCTTGGGCATCGGCGAATCGGCCTGATGCTCTTCGCGAACTACCTCGACAGACGCGTGGGCCCGAACAGCTGGGGGCTTCATCAGGGGGCTTTGGACGCGCGGCAGGAGTGCGGCGCGGAGGTCATTCTGTATCCCCTTTCGACCTCCCACCTGCGTGTGGACATGATACGCGGGGCGGACGCGATTACCGCTCGGCTGCTGGGCGAGGACCCGCGTCCGACCGCGCTTGTCACGGTTTCGAGCAACCTGGCGTATGGCGCATTCGCCTGCCTGACGCGGGCCGGACTGTCGGTGCCAGGGGACATTTCGCTGATTGCCTGCGGCGATGACACCGAGCCGTTCTGGCAGCTTGCCCCGAACCTGACCATCTTTCCAATCCCGCTTGAGGAATTCGGGCGCCAGAGCGCGGAATTTTGCCTGGGACGGCGAAAGGCCGAGGAACTCAACACAAGGATTTACCTGCCGATGCGGGAGGGCGACACCATCTGTCCGCCCGCAAAAGCGTGAATAGGAGAACAGCACAGAAGGAGCATGGAAAATGAGATGCAAGTTGTTCACTCTGATTGAGTTACTGGTCGTTATAGCCATAATCGCCATACTTGCCGCGATGCTGCTGCCGGCGTTGAGCAAAGCACGGGAGAAGGCGCGCACCGTCAGCTGCGCGAACAATCTGAAGACACTGGGCACGGGGATTGTCCTCTATGCCGACTCCAATGCCGCCCGCCTTCCGATGATACGTTTCGAGACCTCTGGCCAGAAAGCGGACCTCCATGTATCCCTTGTCAACGAACTGCATCTTCCATACGGGAAGAAAAGCGCGATGGCATGCCCAAGCTTCATCACGAGAAACGGGTATATCGCGACAAACGCGGAACGGCGCCCGTGGTATTACCATGACAACGGCAAGGGTGGGTCAGGAACAATCGTGTACAGCTATGCGGCGAACCAGCATGTCTTCCCCATCAACGGCATGCAAATTCTGCCCTATCTGCCCTTTGCAAGCACGCACTACGAAAGGTTGCGCAAGCCGAGCCAGGTCTATGCGATGGCCGACAGCACCGTCAGCGTCAGGTGCGTTTACTACACCCAGACATTCTACAACGCCCACGACAAAGGCTTCAACATGCTTTTCATGGACGGGCATGTGGAGTATGTCAACAACCGCTATCCAGCCAGGACAAGCCTGGACACCATCACCGTCGCCAACGGTTGGCCGGGCAAGGCATTCCCCGCCTCCTATCTGACTGCGGCGAAGGCAAAGCACCTGGGCTTCAAGCCATTCTGGGGAGACGAGGACTGAAAGGACACAGCCATGGACACCAAGAGACACTACTACGCCTATCGATCATTCTGGCCCGAACTGGAGACGCGCCGGAGATTCCGTGACGAGGCGGGCGTGACCATTCACAACGTGATGATCTCCAACACGGCCAACAGCCTGGGGTTCCCCTACACCAAATATCCACCCGTCTGGAAATGGAACGGAGTGTATGACCTGGAGTCGTTTGACCGACAACTGGACGATGTGCTGGCCGTTGTCCCCGAAGCCCGCTTTCTGGTGATGCTTGATTTGAACACGCCGCACTGGTGGACAAGGTATTTGGGGGCCTTCGGCGTCCGATACGACTCCTTCTACGAGTTGGGCAAAATCTCCGCCTCCACGCTCTGGCGGCGTGACACCGCCGAATACATGCGCATCGTCATGGAGCATGCGCAGGAGAAATACGGCGACCGCATTCTGGCCTATGTCCTGGGGGGCGGGGGCGCGACTGAATGGCATGACCGAAGCAGGGGAGAGGAGAGCATTTATCGGCTTGCCGCGTTCCGCCGCTGGCAGAGGGAGCACGGTCGTCCGATGACCGACATTCCTGGCAGAATCCGCCGCGACTCCGGCTCGCACGACTTCTGCACGGAATACCGCGACGACGACAGTTACTACAACGGAAATGACCCGACGGACGGCACGTACACGGAGGTGTTCCCGAACGGATTCGGTCTGCTGCGCACGCCCGCAGAGGACGGGGATGTCATCGACTACCTCCAATTCTGCGCCGAGTTCAACGCCGACACCGTGGCGTTCTTCCTGGAGAAGGCGCGCGCCGTCCTCCCTTCCACCGTCGAATTGGGTTGCTTCTTCGGCTACTGCTTCGCCCCGTGGTCGATGCATGCTGGACATCTTGCCTACGAGCGGCTTCTGCAGCGCCCTGAACTTGATTTCGTCATTGCGCCTGTCATCAACTACAACATTGGGGACGGCAGCATCAGCGCGACTGTCCACGCCACCATTTCCGCGCACGGCAAGCGGATGCTTCAGGAGTTCGACCAGAAATGCTGGTGCTACAATCGGGTCATGTCCGACTGCTGCACACTGCCGCCCCCGGCGACGGATGAGATAGGTGTCCATTGGGAGGCTGGCAGCGACGGGGCGGGACTGGCCGAGACGTTCACCTTCGGCGGTGGCAATGGCTGGAGTTCGCCAGAACGTGTGGCGGAGGGAATCCGGCGCGACTCCTCCATGGCCCTCATCAACGGGGACTCGCTCTGGTGGTTCGACATGTGGGGCGGTTTCTACCAGCACAAGGAGGTTCTGGACGCCATTCGGGAAAGCCACGAAATCTACGAGCGCGAAATCGGCGGGGAGAGTGACTCGGTGGCGGACGCGCTGGTGGTCTTCGACCCCGAGAACATGCTGCTCGTCAATGACATGAACGAGCGCACCGGAACTTTCCACACGAAAATCTGCCACGAACTGGCCAAATCGGGGGCCGTCTTTGAGACCTGCTCCTTCGCGGACTTGGGCAAGTTGGACTTGAGTCACTTTCGCCTGGTCTGCCTTTGCCATCCGTTCAACCTTCCCGCCGAAAAAATGGACGTTCTTCGGAGGAAGGTGCTCTGCGATGGACGGACAGTGCTGTTCATCTACGGGACTGTCATCGGGGAGAACGGGGAGTGGGACGTTGGCAGGAACGACTTGGCGTGCGGCATTCCATACGCCGCGCCAGGTCTGCCCACGAGGAAGCATGACGGCTGGACAGCGGCATACGCCTTCCGCCCCGAGGAGGTTCTTACTTCGCAGCGGGTCCGAGACCTGGTGGCGTGTGCAGGATGCCACCTCTGGTGCGACAAGGCGCGTCCCGTCTTCGCCAACTCCCGTCTGGTCTGCCTTCATACAGACAGGGCGGAGCAGCTCACGCTTCGTCTGCCACGAAAGGCCGCTCTGGTCAGGGAACTCTACAGCGGCGAAGCCTGGCGCGAGGTTGAGGAAGTCACCTTGCGCACGACTGGCGTGAAGACTTTCCTGTTCAAAATAGAGGATGTGGAGCCGATCTTGTCAGATAGGCAATGATAACTGGGAGTGAAAATGCTGAAAGCCGAACTGAGATTCTTGTTGACGTTGTTTGCTCTGGTGACTCTTCTTTGTCAAGGAGGTGAAGTCACCCTGGTGGAGGACGGCCAGCCGAAAGCCGTCATCCTGCTTGACCAGAAGGCGACCCGAAGTGCGCAGATGGGCGCTTTTGAACTGCAGCATCATGTCAGGCTCATCACTGATGTCGAACTTCCCATTGTGACAAGCGCCCCCGCCGACAGGCTTGTCATCAAGGTCGGCGGCGAAAACGATGACATCAAGGAAGAGGCCACCCGAATCCGCTTTGGCGGAAACAGAATCCTTCTCACGGGAGGCGACAGCGGCGACTATGGCAAGGTGGACTACCAGAGGCCAGGGACTTTCCCTCCCGTCGATTATCATTGGAAAGGCTCCCTTTTCGCGGTCTATGATTTTCTTGAAGAGTATTGTGACGTTCATTTTTACGGCATTTTACCGGAAGACACGACCTTCAGGAAACGTCCGACCCTTCGCGTGACGGCAAAAGACCGCGATTTCATGCCTGGGATGGATGCGTTCCGTGACTTCTTTGACGATGACTACAAGGTGCATCTGAGAAAAATCACGCCACGCGAACAGAGCCTGTGGAAACTGCGCTGGCGCGCCAGCGTCACCTACGCGAAGACCAATCACAACACCTACAGCATCTATTTCGCCCACTGGGGCAAGGCGCAGGACAAGTACCTGGACAAGGCATTCAAATACATCGACCATGACATGTTCGCCAAAGGGTACGAGGGCAAGGGCACGTCCGTCGGCCACTTCATCGAAAAGCGGTATCCGGGCGACCTCGATTTGCCGCCGCAGCTTTGCTACACGAATCCCAAGACCATCGACTACTATGCACACGAGGGACTCACGTATTACCACGGCAGGAATGTCCTTGGGGGGTGGATGAACAAGGCCGGCACCATCTCGCCTGAGCGGAACCTCATGCCCCATTTCCCTGGAAAGCCGTTCTACTATCCCTATGAGGGAAACGACACAGGAGACTTCTGCAAATGCGCGGAATGCCAGAGGCTTGCCAAGGGGGACTCCTTCTCCCAGACTAAATTCCGCTTCCTCAACAATCTGGTAAAGCGAGCCGAAGAACTAGACCCCAAGGCGAAGATTGGCTTCTCCACCCTTGCCTATGGCAAGACATTGGAGTACCCCGAAGGGCTTGAACTCTCCGACCGAGCCTCCGTCGAACTCTGCCTCGTCAACTATGCCTGGTGGCATCCGACAATCTACAAGCGGAGCATCGAGAACTACGCGAAATGGGTGGCGGCCCTCAAGGGCAAGGCTCCCTTGACCCTCTGGCTCTATGTCTATGGTCCCCAGCATGATGCGAAAGTCCATTATGGAAGGTACAAGAATTTCCCCTTCTTCTATCCCTGGCAGATGGCGAAGCAGATGCAGCGGTTCAACAAGGACGGTGTGAAGGGAGTCTTTGCGGAGTGCAAGATGCCCGTCAACTATCTTGAGGCATATATCGTCTCCAAACTTGCCTACGACCCGTCGCTTGACGCGGAGAGGCTCATCGACAAGTTCTTCTCCGACTACTATGGGGCTGCATCCGCCCCTGTGCAGAAACTTCATCGTATCATCGAGACTGCGGTCTTCAGTCCCGAATTCACGCCGAAAGAGTGGACAAAGGACCCGAAGAGGGCTGGAGGTCCGAACGGCATAACCGTCAGTCCCTGGTGGCCAACGCGCTTGTGGTCACGTGAGTTGAACTACACGCTCGGCTCGCACGAGCGGATCGAGGAACTCAACGCCCTTGTCGAGGAGGCGAAGACGCTGGTCAAGACCCCCGAGGAGAAGGAGCGGCTGGAGAGGTTCATCGCCCTGGTCTGGACTCCCGCCCTGGAAGGGCGCCGCGAGCATGACCTCTATCTCAAGCAGAAGGAGGTTCCGCCACGCAGCATCCCCTTGACCCCAATGGACGACGCGGCGGGCGGAGACCCCCAACTGGTGGACTGGAGCAAAGTGCGCTCCACGGACAAATGGCTCTCCCCCAATGCGGAGGACATCGGCAGCACGGTTGAATTCAAGGTGGCAGCCGACTCCAAGTACCTCTATTTCCGTTTCCATGAAGACCGCCAGCCCCTTTTGACAGAGGGATTGTGGACAGAGAACGTGGAGTTCTTCTTCACCGACGGCGGCATCTACCCCTACTATCATTTTGCGCATGGCCCCAAGGCCAACTCCAAGCCGACTGGTCTGCTGATTCGGAACAACAACGACAGCATCTCCGAGACGGACTATGACTTCAAGGCCAGCACCGTCTCCATCCCGACCGGGAAGGACTGGACGCTGTTCATCTCGATACCCAGGGAACGGCTTCCCATTGCCAACAATGTGCTGTCGTGCGACTTCTTCCGCATGAGGCACGACGGCAAACAATGGCATGTCAGCTGCTGGCAGCCGACGTACACGGTCAGTGGCAACAAGGGGATGGACAGTTATGGAAAGATATACATCACGCCCTTTGTAATCGAGGACAAGGATTTCAAGCTCATCTGGAAGGGCCAGGCGACAGACCGCGTGAAGGACGAGGGGGCCGAGGACAAATCCGCCGCCTACCAGTCGGCCAAGCATCCATGGTATCTCTCGTACCATTTCCCCAAGGGCTTCCCCACCGACAAGTACAGGCTCGTCGTCCGCACCAGAGTCGAGGCGAAGGAGGCGGATTCCGTCGCCTTCGGCGTGTATAATGGCAAAAAACGCGTCCTCTCAAAGACCGCCGATGTCAAGGCGCTCGGCATGAACGGGATGAGGTATGTCGAGTTCGAACTCGGCAGCTCCTCTTTCCTCCATGGAATGTATTTTTATGCGGGCGGCATCTATGTCGGCGAACAGTTGAACAGGCACCCTGACGAAAAAATCTACGTGGACAACCTTCGCTTTGAGGCTATTCCATAGTGTCATTGCCACTTTTTTCCTCTATTCGGTTTGCAATTCCCAAATCAGGGGGTATTTTAATAATAAATCGGTTTATCATTTTTTTAGTTGCGTGAAGAAAAGAATGGACAATCATGTGACCATCATGGATGTAGCCCGTGCGGCGGGGGTGTCGAAGGGTGTGGTCAGTGCGGTGTTGTCCGGTCGGGGGGGGACGATACGGGTATCGGCGGCGCGTCGTGCGGCGGTGGAGCAGGCGGCGCGTCGTCTGGACTACAAGCCGAATCTGATGGCGCGGAGTCTGCTGTCGCGCAAATCCTATCTGCTGGCCTATCTGTGTCCTGGAGGCGGGGGGACATGGGGCGTTTCGACCAGGCTTTTGCGCGGGTTGCAGCGTTCCGCCCTTCGGCGTGGGTATTCGCTGGTGGTCTATCCATCGGACTCCCTGGAGAGTGAGCGGGAGAACATACGGGCGGCCCTGGCGCGTCAGGTTGACGGGATGCTCGTCTCGCCGCTGATGCTGGACATGGAGAGCAACATTTCGGAGTATCATCGGCTCTTGTCGGAAGGGCTTCCCCTGGTTCAGATAGGCATGATCTGCGCAGGGCTGCCCACGGTGATGCGCGATTATCGGGCCTGCGCCCGCGAGGGCGTGCATCGTTTGCTGGAGCGTGGTTTTCGGCGCGTCGCCTTTGTGGTACACAGCAACTATGTTGACCCGTTGACGGGGCCGGCCTCCCACGCCATGTTTCTGGGATACCAGGAGGGGATGGCGGAGGCTGGGCTGCCGTGTGAAATCGTGCCGGTGAATGTGGACTCGGTTCGCTGCGCCAGCACACAGGCCTACAAGGCAATGGCCTTGGAGGTGGCGCATGACGCCTTTGCCCAGCACTTGAATGCGCATGCGGCCCCTGATGCGGTGCTGGCCACCAACCATAATCTGGCATACGGCGTGGGACTTGCTTTGAGGGAGCGCGGGGTTGCCGCGCCTGAAGACGTGCCAATCATTTCATGCAGTGACGATTATGTGCTGCCTTCCCTGGTTTTTCCGCAGTTGTCGGGCTTTCCCATTGACGGAGAGGCCCTTTCGGAGGCGGCAATCGCGCTCTGCCTGGGGGAGACGAGTGCGGCCCAGCCGATTCTGGTCCCCCAGCCCTACGTTGAAAGAGAGAGTTTTCGTTCCCTTCCCTGTCCAGCAAAAGGAGTGTCAAAATGATTCCGAAAAAGAAATGCAGAATATTCACTCTCATTGAGTTGCTGGTCGTCATCGCGATAATCGCCATACTTGCCGCGATGCTGTTGCCCGCCTTGGTGAAGTCGCGCAAGAAGGCGCACGGCGTCAATTGCCGTGCCAGCCTGCGGCAGTGCGCGATGGTCTATGCCTTCTATGCGAATGATTACGAGGATTATATCATGCCATGCGCCTTCAAAGGGGAAGCGGTTACGACCGTCCCCTTCAACTACGTGCAGATAGTCAATTACCTGAAGTTGCCGAGGCAACTGGTCACGAAGCGCACGGTGTCGCCGCTGTATTGCCATCGCGGGGAGAATACCGCGATGACGGATTATTTCAACATCAACGCCACGACCTCCCCATACAAATTGGACTTCCTCACCAGCGGGGCAATCTCGGTCATGTACACCTACGCCAGCAACGGCATCATCAGCCCGAAGGCAAGTTCACATGAGGAGAGCTACGGTCCGCTCCCCATCCGCAAGACCACGCAGATCAAGTCCGCCAGCGGGGCGATGCTCATGGGGGATGGGGCAGGCCAGATTGTCGTTCCCAACTCGCAGTCCTTCATGGTGCGTCATGGAGGGGCGGTCAACACCAACTACCTGGATTGCCATGTCGAGTCGAAGAACACCCGTTGGTTTGACGGGACAAAGATTGGCTCCCTGGCCGTCCCTGACCGATATCTTTTCCAGAACGGCACCCAGACGGCCGCGCCCTGGTTCAGGGAATAAGGGGTCGCAAAAGAGTGAAAGGAGAAAGCAAAATGAGTTTCAGTTCCGAAAAGCGCACGATTCTGTTCACTGGCTATGTGGCGATGGGATGCGTGCTGACGTTTGAGCAGTTCCGCCAGGTGGCGGATGCGGCGAAAGCTGCCGGTTTCACCCATGTTGACCTGGGAAGCGCCATGTGCGACCGTTCGCGCTGGCAGTTGGACAACGGCGGGGCCTATGCCCCTGGCTATGATTTCTACACCGAATACACGGCCGCGTTTGCCGACCCGTTCAAATTCGTCTGCCCGACGGCTCTGCGGGAGTTTCTGCCGACGGCGGACATCGCCGCCAACGGTGAGGAACTGCGCCGCCGCGCCGCGTACTTGGCCCAGATAGGGTTGAAGGGATGCCTGATAGGGGCATGGCCGCAATGGCTGCCGGAGGCGGTCTATTCCGCCCACCCCGAATGGCGCGGGCCGCGCTGCGACATGCCGTTCCGCAGCCGCAGGGCGTATTTCGCGCCCTGTGTTGACCAGCCTGATGTGCTTGCGCTCTATCGGGAGGCGGCGCGGGGAATCCATGAACTTGCCCCGAACTTCGACACCTTCATCTTCATGACCAACGATTCCGGCACCTCGATGTGCTGGAACCAGGACTCCTATCCTGGCATGAACGGGCCTGCGGCATGCCGCGGACGCTCCATGACCGACCGCGTGACGGGGTTCCTGAATGCCCTGGAGGAGGGGCTGGACACGCCTGACGCGCTCGCCTACAACGCCTGGCAGGGGTTCTGGTGCTTCAGCGGGATGCTCTCTCCGCACGCGGGGAACACCCACGGCGAAAGAATCTGGTTTGTGCGTCCGCCCCAGGACAAGCCGGTCATCCACGAGAATCCCCTGGGGATGCTGACCGAATTGGAGAACGCCGCCAAAGGGCGCCCCGACATCATTGTGGTCAACGTCGAGCAGGCTCAGCAGACCTTCCGTCAGGACGGGGTGTATGTCAGGATGCTCCAGAAGTTCGCCAGACGTCCCACGGACGGTTTCACCGACCGTCTGCTTTTCCTCAAGGAATTCATCGCCGAATGGAAGTTGGACACGGGCAACCGCCTTCTGGACGCCTGGGTGTCGTTGTACAGAGGGGTGGACGACACCTCGCTGCGGCGGCTGTTCTACTACAGCATCTTCCTCTACGGCTGCATGAGCGCGCGTTTTCTGGTGCGTCCGTTAGTTCCTAGACCAGAGAAACTTACAGAGGAGGAGAAGGCGTACTACAAACGGCATGTGTTTGATTCCCTTGACCGCCAGGACTACGAATTGGACTTGCTCAACATCCACGGTCTGCGCAACGAGTTCCACGGTCGCACCAAGGAGGAGGCCGAGCGCAGTGCGCACTGCTGGGATTCCGTCATAGCCAGCTGGCTCACAGCGGAGAGCAATCTGGTCGAGGCTCTGAAGGTTGCGCCCAGCGAGTTCGCCAGGGCGCACCAGGCGCAGTTGCTGCGCGGTGTGCGGACACTGCTCTGCTTTGCCCGCAACCTGAAGCACTGCGAACTGTTCCAGGCCATGCTTGACCGGGCCGGCCAGGACGGATATGGCCCGAATGCCAATTCCGACAAGCTGGAGGTCATCATGCGCCAGGAGTTCGACAATGCGGGCGACCTCATCCGGATTTTGGAGGAGCCCGATGCGCTTTCCGTCCTGCCTCTTGCGCCGACCCCTGAAAAGGAGCATACCTTCCTGTTTGGCCCGAATCTGGCCGGGCAACTTCGCGAAAAGCGTCGGCTGATGCTAAAGTATTGGCGCGACTCCCAAGTGCTCTTCGATTTCAAGAACCGCTTCCATTAGAAATCGCGTGAAAGGAACATGCGTAAATCATGCCTCGTCCTGTTTCTGTTTTGGCTGGCTGTCCTGCATGCGAAGCCGGTGCATCCTCACCTTCTGTTTGGGCGGGAGGATTTGCCGGCCATTCGAGTTCGGGCGCAGAGCGGGGTGGGCAAGCGTGCGCTGGAGTCGCTGAAGGTGCGGTGCGAAAAGCACTTGCCGCTGGAGACCTTCGCGACCCAGGAGAAGCGCGGTCAACTGTCCGAAAAGGCCCTTGACCCGCTGACCGAACTTGCCCTGGCCTGGCTGGTTACGGAAGACAACCGGTACGCGGCTGCGCTGGAGCGTCTGGTCTCGGTCGCCCGGTCTGCTCAGGTGGACTTGCTCAAATACGGGTGCCACGTGCCTTTTCTGTTTGATTGGGGGTATGAGGCGCTTTCTTCCGACTCGCGAAACTATCTCAAGCAGCAGATTTTGACCGTGCTGCGCGATGACCCCAGATGCAAACGCTTCCCGCCGTTCTGCATCCAGGGCAACTGGGGGTATTTCATGTATCGACCCTGGGCAATCCGCTGGCAGGCCGTGCTGGAGGGGCATCCCGAATACGACGAGTCTGCATTAAGGCAGATGGCCGCCAATCTGAAGACCCTGCTTTGCCACGCCATCACCTCCCAAGGGGTGCCAACCGAGCATGGCGCCTATCTGAATTACCCCTTTGAACTCAATGGCAGCGCGATGCTTGTCCTTCAGCGCAAAGGCATGTTGGCGGTGGAGGAGACCAACCTGCCCAAGTTGACGCATTGGCTATGGCTGGAGACCACTTCCGCAAATCCGCCCCGTTATTTTCCTTTGGCGGACTGCCGTGTGCAGGCTCCGTCCCTCTATATGCTGCGTCTGCTTCGTCTGCTGTTGCCGAAGGATGCGGAACTGGAGGCCTTCCTGCGGCGATGCGGGGAGGAGGGCGAACTGAGGCCGGACCCCATCTCGGGGTTGCTGTATGGACGTCCGGCAGGGGAGGGGCTTCAGCCCATCGGGCCAGCGTATCTGGCTGATGCGCAGACGAATCTGCTCCTGTTCCGTGACAATTGGCAGCCAGGCGCATGGCAGTTCGCCACGCAGGCCACTCCGACGCGGGGGCACTCCCACTCCGACGTGGGGTCGCTGGTGGTTTTCGCGGGAGACTCGTTCCGCGTCTTTGACCCTGGCTATGGCATTAGGGAGGGCACGTCCCATAACATTGCGGGCTTTGACGGGGTGACCCCTTCCGCCCAGGGGGGCGCTGGCTCCATGGAAAGTCTGGTTGGGGGGCACGGTGGTGTGGTCTCCGTGGACTCCTTTGACGCCTGGAACTCCCGCGTGCTGTACGCCAATCGCATGGAGTCAACTCCGCAGGTACACTGGGCGTACCGTGACATGGTGTTTCTGGCTCCTCAAAACGATTTGCCTGGCTGTGTCTATGTGGCGGACAATCTCCGTGCCCTGAAGGAGGAGCCTGGCTATGAACTGTACTGGCAGCAGGAACTGACTCAAGAGGCTGAACTTGGTGAGCAGTCCGCCTTGTTTCGGGATGCTTCAGGCAACGTCAGGACCAGCCTTCTGTTCCTGCAACCCTCCGCTGTAAAATTGACGCTTCAGGAGAAAAGGATTGCCCGTTCTGACCAGTATCATCGCACGCTTCAGGCGTCTGGAGGGGACGGGCGTTTCCTCACTGCCATCCTGACCCTGGACAGCCGGCCTGCGCCTGCCGTGAAATGCTTTGAGAGGCCATTCTACGGATTCTCCCATGCCCTGCAATGGGCGGACTGCACAGATTTTCTGGCTGGTCCGCAGCCCTGTCCCAAGAGCGGGGCCATGCCATTGCCTGCCCGTCTGAAGGTGGTGCGGGTGCCGAAGGCTGCCTTGGGCGGTTTTCCCAGGCAAATGCCTGATGACCTGCAGTGGTATTTGTCTGCAGGCGGAGAGTTCCAGGTCGGTTCCTCGCTTCTTTTTATGGCGCGTGAGGCGGAGAATGACCGCCAGATGATAACCTATCCCAGAGTCGCGTGGCTGGCCTGGGCTATGCGTGACTCCGACGGCCTGCGGGTGACACTCCGTCCCGAACCGCGTTCTCATGCGAAGCCTCTGAAAATCGCTGTCCACGCCTTTGCCCCCGACGCGAAGAGCGTGATATGCAATGGTGTTCCAATCCCCTTCCAGCAGCATGACAAATATGTCGATTTCACGTTTTCTCCATAAAGGGTGCATTGCCCTGCTAGGGATTTGCGCCCTCACCGTCTCCTTGTCCGCGTTTGACGTGGTGTACAGCGTGGATGGGCGGGACAGTCTGGGGCGCGCCGTGCGCATTCTGGAGCAATGCGCCGAGGATGGAACCATGCGCCGCCCCCTTCTTGCCGCCGATTTTCAGGCGGAGAACCTTTGGCCGGGATACCGCGGATTGGGTCCCTTTCTCTATGACCAGCCAGACGTGTCGTGGGACGGACGCGCCATTCTCTTTTCCAACACCTATAACCTTTTCCTGCTGGACCGCATCAAGGGGGAGGTTTTTACCCTCACCAGGTTTACCCGTGAAAAATACCAGCCCAGATTTTCACCTGACGGGAAGCGGCTTGCCTTTGTCTCCGACCGCAACGAGTCCCCCGAAATCCACACCATGGACTTGGACGGAGGCAGGCTGCGCAATCTTTCCTGGAGTGACTCGCGAAACCTCTCGCCAACCTGGGCCCCGGACGGGACACGCCTGGCGTTCATCTCCGACCGCGACGGCAACTTCGCCCTCTACACCTGCTGTGAGGGCGGGCTGGACGTGCGGCGAATCCTGCGTCTATCCCAGGATATCCGCGAGCCAGACTGGGGCCGCAACGGTGAAATCCTCTTTGCCACCCGTCAGGACAATGGCGATTACGCGCTGTGCGCCGTTCTGGAGGATGGCAGTGGCCTCCGCACTCTTTTCACCTCTCCGCACTGGTGCGGTCATGCTTCCTGGCGGCCAGACGGGCAGGCTGTCGTGTTCTCCTCCACTGCCAGTGGCAGCGCCGACGTCTGGATTCTGTATGCCAATGGGCGAACCCGCAACCTGACCAACACACCAGAAACGGATGAGTATTTTCCACGCTGGGCGTCCCCCGTGCCAAACAATGTTGAAGGCATTTCCACAAGCCTAAAGGTCGATACGGAGATACTGGACACCTTGGAACGGAAGGTGCGTCGCACTGGAGCTTTGCCTGAAGGACCGTTGCCAGTGCAGGCCATTTTGCGGCGGCTGCCACGTCCCCGCCTGCTGTTCACCCAGGAACAGCTTCCCGCCATACGCTCCCGTCTTGCAGGGCAGGGCGTTGCCGAGCCCGCGCTGGTCAAAGCCTGGCGCGCTTTCCTTGCGAAATGCGATGGCTATTTGAAGTCACCTCAAAAGGTGGAGGAATCCTTGACAGGCATTCCAGCCAATCCGCTTCGGACTCGCTACGTCATTCCCGCTTTTGCCGAGCTCTACGACAAATCCCCCTGGCTGGATGCGGTGTTTTCGCTGGCCTTTGCCTTCCAGGTGGAGCAGGAGACCCTTCCAAACGGCCTGAAACGCCTGCTCCATCCTGAATATGGTGCGGAGTCCAAGCGCATTTTGCTGAAGGCGGCGCGGATTTCCGCCGCGAATGGGCTTCCTTTGCACTCCGATTATCGGGTCGCCTGTGCCTTCGACTGGCTTTATCCGCTTTTTTCAGCGGAGGAACGGCGCTTACTGGTCAACTGCCTGGCGGTTGCTTTGGAGCGCAAGCGCCAGACCTGCCTTTTCCATAGTTGCGGCATCCGAGGGGAGTCGCCAGGAAGCGGCAACTACGCCGTCTATTTCTCGGCTTCCTTGGGACCAGGTGCATTGGCGCTGGCTGGCGAGTCTGGCAGTCACGAGGAGGATTTGGATGTCGGCATCCGCCTGACTCAGCTCACGCTGAACCGCTGGATTGCCCCGGAGGGGGATGCGCAGGAGGGCTTCTCCTATTTCTCCTCTCCCATGGAGGAGTTGATGCCGTTCCTGGTATCCCTCAAAAACCTCGGCATGGCGGACAGCTTGCTGGACTCCAACCTCAAGAACATTCCGCGCTGGATGGCTCTCTCCTCCGCCTGTAATTGCACCGAGACGCCTGCCTTGGGCGATTGCGACTACCTGGCTTTGCGCTTGCCGACGGGTTTGCTCGCCCTTTATCCGCAGGACATGCTGCTCCAGGCCCTTTGGGACAGGGTGCCGAGGCATGTCTCGGCGCTGCGCACCATTCCTGGACTGCTCTGGTGGCGGCCTGCCACGGGACAGGCTCCGCCTCTGGAGGGAATCCCCGCCGCCGCCGTCTTTCCGCACACGGGCTATGCGGTTTTTCGCACTGGCGGGCGGGAGGATGCAGTCCTGCTGGTCTCCGCGCCGCGGCAGGCTGGCCATGCGCATCTGGAGTATGGCGCGCTGTCGCTGACCGCGTTCGGCAGGCATTTCCTCCGGGACCCAGGCCAGGGTGTCGCGTCCGCTGACTACCATAGCCAGGTTCTGGTGAATGGACGGGGACGGCAGCGCAATGTCCTGCCCAAAAGCATGCTGGGGGCATTGCGGTCAACTGCGGAAGGGGACGGCATCGGGGTCGATTTCACCGAGGCATTCGCGAGTTCCGTTTTCGGTCCGCCAGGACAGGCGGGCATTCCCTGCGGGCAGCCAGGGCTTCGCCAGGGTGTGCGTGACACGCTGTATGTCCATTCTTCCCAGGGAGTTCCGCCGTATTTCTTGGTGGCGGACACAGTGCGTTGCCACCAACAGTCGCAGGTGGAGCAGTTGTTCACCGCCGACGCGGGGATGGAGATTGCTCCTGTGAATGGCGGTTTCCGCATCGCCATCCCTGGGGAGAAAGTCGCCCTGTGCCTGGTGGCTGTGGATGGCCTGGAGAGCCGTGCCAGGGTCGTGGAACGGCAGTTCCGCACCCGCTTCCACGGCCAGAAACTGGTCACGCTTCCCCAGCTTTCCTTGGAAAGAACTGGTCAGGAGGTCACCTTTCTGACCATGCTGCTGCCAATGGATGAGCGGACGCCTTTGCCCAAGGTCGAGCCAGGCCGTCTGACTTGGCCAGCCGCCGTCGATGAAATATCCGTGTCCAATCAGAGGATTGAGGTCAAACGTCAAGGAAATCAGCCATGAGTCTGCGCGACAAATTCTGGATGTGGGGATATGCCCAGGAGAAGCCTGGCACCGTCGTCCCCTTCTGTGGCTCCATTCGCAGTCACTGCAGCCTGGAGACCGCAGCCTCGTATTTCGGGATGCCCAATGTGGTGTTCATGAACGGGATGCACTCTCAGGAGCGTCTGGAGGAGAATCTGGCCTTGATTCAGGACTCAAAGCAAATCCTCTGCGGTCTGCCGCACGGGCAGGAGCAGGCTCTCGCCGCCGCCTCGCGTCTTGTCGAACTTGCCAAACGCTTTCCCGCCATTCGCGGGGTCGTGCTGGATGACTTTCTCCAACTTTCGGGACACCCCACCACAACCGAGGGCATCGCCGCCATTCGGCGTGCGCTCGAACCCGCTGGACTGGAACTGTTTGTGGTGATGTATTCGGACGTGAACCACCTGGAACTCACCCCGTATCTGCCGTTGATTGACGGCATCATCCTTTGGCGGTGGGTCTCCACCGAACATTTCTGGCGGGCGGAATTCGGTCCGCTCATTCACCGGTTCAAGGCCGAATACGGCAAAAAGCTGTTCCATGGCCTTTATCTTCAGAATTTCGGCGAGCATAGTTCCTCCATGTGCCCGCAGGAATTCGAACTCTGGAAAATGCAATGCATGAAGGTTTTGGAGGCGTTGCGCGGCTCATACGCATTTCTGGACGGCTGTGTGCTCCTGCAGAACGCCCACGTCTCCCATCCGATGTTCCGCGACCATGTTATCTGGTTCAAGCAGACCCTGGACTGGTTTCTCGCCACCACGACTGAGAGAGCGTAGCCTCTGAAGCCAATGATCACACGCTATTCAAAGATTCCGGGCGGGGACGCATTTGCGCGCCGTCTCAACTCCTCCCCAGAGCCGATTCGGCCTGTGAAATCGCGGCGGAAAGCCAACGAGGTGAACGTCGCCCGATTCTCTGTGGCATACGAAGGCGACTCCCCTGCGGTGCTTTGCGCACTGGAGGATTTGCAGTGCGCCGCGGCTCGCCTGAAAGGGGCTGCTCTGCCGTTGCATCTGAAGTGCGACAATGCACCAGGCCGCTCCCGAAAGCACACGCTGGAGGTGGCGGGCGACGCCGTGCGCATCCAGGCCGAGACCCCCTTCGGGCTTGCCCGGGCCATCCGTCGCCTGACCGCCAGGCTTGCCTTGCGGCGCGCCCCGTTCCTGGAACGGGGACGATGGACGGCGGAGGGCACGCTTGACCCGGCGCTGACCCATCCCGCGTTCAAGGAGTCTGGCCTGTTCACCCTGGAATGGCCGCAGGCCTACCAGCCAGGCTATCTTTGGCGCGTTGCGGCTGCGGGATACACAGGCTTCCACCTGAACGTCTGTCTCTACGCCTTCTGCCGCTCGAAAATCTGCCCTGAACTGGACGCGCCTGACGGCGAGGCCTTCCTGCGTGACCTGGCAGCCATCACCAAGGCTGCGGGGGAGGTCGGGCTGGACATCTATCTGTCGCTCTACCTTCACCCGCTGAAGGGAGACCATCCCGTGTTTCTGGCCCACCCTGAAATGCGGGGCAGCCGAATGGTGGCCTCCGACACGCATTACGTGCCGTGCTGTTCCTCCGGCACCAGCCTGGCCTTTTATGCGGAGCAGATGCGCCGACTGTTCACAGCCGTTCCTGAACTGGGCGGCATCCTTGCGCTGGCGGGCTGTGAGGGATGGTTGCATTGCTTCACCGCCAATGCGCCGGATTCATGCCCAAATTGCACGGGGAAGCAGCGGGAGCCGCTGGTTGCCCACATGTACAACACCATGGCCACCGCTGTCAAGCAGGCCTCCCCGCAGGCCAGATTCATTGTCTGGACGTATGGGCTGTTCGCCTGGACGGACATCGGCGGGCGCGAGTTCATCCGACATCTTCGCCCGCCAGTCGAGGTGATGGCCAACTTTGACACAGGGGAGGATTTTCGGCTCTGCGGCGCCACGGGCACCCGCTTTGACTACTCGCTCTCCTGCGTGGGCCCCTCCCGTCCGTTTCTGGAGCAGAAGGCTGCTGCCAAGGCGGCGGGGCTTCTCTTCCA
>JAFRLP010000395.1 GCA_017431185.1 Victivallales bacterium
ATCCTTGGCGGCCTCGCGGAGGGAGCCTGGATAGAACGCGCCTCCGCCCAGGCAGAACCAGCCTGAGAAGTTACTGCAGCGCAGAATGGAGACCATCTCCTTGAACGTGCCGTTTCCGCAGGCGAAGCGTGTCGGGGTTCCATCCCACAGTGCGTCGCACAAGTCCAGTTGCCCGATGGTCTTGATGAACCGTCCCGCGCGCCAGGATTTCAGGAAGGGGTATTCGCCCGCCTTCACGAATGCGGGCGGATTGAAGCAGAAGGTGGCGGGATGGCCGGCGCGGAATCCGGTGAGCACCTGGCTGGCGCGTGCCCCCGTCTGGTTGGTGTTGGCGAAGGCCACTTCCAGACCCGCCGTGACCGCGGTCTCCGCCGCCTCGTTTTCGCCGAGGGGCAGGATGACCCGTCCAATCCCCGCCTCCTTCGCCAGCGTGACCAACGCGGCATGGTCATCCGGCACAACTTCGGCGCGGAGGGCGCTGACCTGGATTCCGCCTGCGGACAGTTCATTCACCACGGCCTTCAGTTTCTCCGCGGACATGAAGGCGCATGCCTTGCCCTGAACGTAGTCCAGTTCGATGCAGGAGACGCCGGCAGCCTGGAGGTTCTCCACCATCTCGGGCACATACCGGCCAGCCAGACGGGAGGAGGCGGTCAACTTGAACGACTCGTGCGCCATGCGGTCGGCATAGATGGCGGCCCGCTGACGAACACAGTCCTCGCACGCGGAATTGTCGCACAGCGCAAAGCCAGGGTCCTTTTTGCCCAACTCCAGCCCGACGCGGAACATTTCGGCGGATTTGATGAGCCGAACCTGGGCGTTGCCGATGCGCATGAGCCTCTCGGCGCCCGACTCGCGGAACGCCTTGTCCAGCCCAATGAAGTCCCGATGAGGACCAGGATAGTACTTCCAGGTCTTGGTGACGGTCTCCCCCTCCGGCGTGGTGAAGGTGGCGGTCGTGTCCTTCAGATAGGGCAACTTCAGCAGAGCCTCAATGCCATGGAGCGATGTGTTGCGGTCCTGGTCAACCCCAATCAGGCAGACATAGCCGCCCATGTCGGCCAGGCGGGTGAACGGCGTGTCCTCGCCGTGGGCCGTCTGGGCCTTCCAGTGGTCGTGGCAGATGGCCTCCGCGTCCGCTCCTATGGCCGCCAGCGTGCCCACGGGGCAGGGGCTGACGATGGCGCCCGGCCTTTCCTTGAGGGTCTGGGTCAGGATGCCGAGTTTGCCGAACACTGGCGCCAGCAGCGTGCCCTGGGGGCCGATCACATCCAGGAAGGCGTCGATGACGGTGGCTGGCCCGCCCTCGACCTGACCCAGGCTGACGAGCGAACTGTGGAAAAGAACCTTGTCTCCCTGGGTCAAGCCCAGTTTGCGGAAGGCGTCTGCTAATTCTTGTCTGTTCATGGTGGGAAATTGGATGGGTGAATGGTGGGAAAAAAGAATATCAGCAATCGGCGACCAGCCGGCAGGGAAGTTGGCGGACGCCCGGTATTTTGGGGAACAGGGCGGTGAGAAACACTGACCGGGGCAACGTGCCCAGATTGACGGGCTCGCAGATGGCGGTGACGCCCGCACGGAAGAGTTTGAGGAACGCGCCGTGGAGAGCCTGGCTTTCGTAGATGTCCGACACCAGCAGACGGCAGGGGAGGGCGATCAGCCAGTCCAGGCTCGAGTCATCCAGATAGACGCTCCGCTTTTCGATGTCGTGCGGATTCAGGTCGCCCAACGCATTGATGACGATGGCTGGCGTGTCGGGCCGTCCTCCCCAGGCGCGTTCCAGGTCATCGGCCGTGACCGCCCCGGACCCGCTCTGGCGATGGAGGCGAATGACCGAGGCGGGCACGCGCCATGTCTGTTCCAGCGGGCAGTTCGCGGCGTCCACGCCGTCATCGGTTTCCGCTATGTGCCCTGGAAAGTCGATGTACGTGCCGCTCATGCCGTCGTGGGTCAGCGTATAGACCACGCCCGTGTAGTGCGTGGCCGCCGAGGTCAATGCGAGTTCCTCGCGCTTCACGGTTCCCGGAAAGCGTTCGCCGATGAAATCCCTGGTCAAATCGAAGACAGGCATGTTCTGTGGTTTGTTTTGGGCTATTGCGTATTCTCTGGACTTGCCCCCTGCGGAGCGGTCGCCAGACGGTGAAGGGAGTTGCGGTGGAGCCCCAGTCTTTCTGCCGCCAGGGTCTGGTTTCCGCCGCATTCGTCAAGGGCGCGGCGTATCAGTCTGGTCTGGAGTTCGCGGACGGCGCGTTCCATCGCCTGTCCGTCCAGCGAAAGGGAGTTGACATATTGCTGAAGGGCGTCGCCGCCGGTCTCGGCCTTTCCCTTGGGCAGATTGGCGACCGACACCAGCGCCCCTTGGGAGGTGGTGGCCGCCTGCCAGATGGCGTTGCGCAGTTCACGGACATTGCCGCGCCATTGCCGACGCGTCAGTTCCCGAATGGCCGGGTCATCCAATTGCAGCCTGCCATTGACCTGCGCCAGAAAATAGCGGGCCAGCTCCGGAATGTCCTCGGCGTGCTCCCGCAGGGCGGGCGTATGGATTTGAAGCACCGCCAGGCGGTAGAACAGGTCTGCGCGAAAACCTCCCTGTTCCACCGCCTCCTTCAAGTCGCGATTGGTGGCGGCGATGACCCGCACGTCCACGGACATTGGCTCCGAGGCACCCAGCGGCCAGAATTGCCCGCTGTCCAGAAAGCGCAGAAGCTTGACCTGGGCGGGCAGCGGCAGTTCCCCCACCTCGTCCAGAAACAGAATCCCCGAATGGGCGGCGGCGCAGAGGCCGCGCTTGTCCTGCTCCGCGCCCGTGAAGGTGCCGCGTCGATGTCCGAACAGTTCGCTCTCCACCAGATTTTCCGGCAATGCGCCGCAGTTCACTGCCACAAAAGGCGCCTGGCTGCGTCGGCTTTTGCTGTGGATTAACCGCGCCGCCAGCTCCTTTCCCGTGCCAGTCTCCCCGGTAATCAGCACGGGGGCGTCCATTCCTGCATAGCGCAGGAGATTCTTGAACAGTTCCTGCATCTTCGGTGAACTGCCCACAAAGCCGTTTTCCGCGTGAGGGGCCTCCTCCCCCTGCGTCTGGTCTGCATTGCCGGCCAGCGCGCGGCAGACGAGTTCCTCCGCCCGCTTCATGTCCAGGGGCTTGGTCACGTAATCGAAGGCTCCGAGCGCCATCGCGCGGCTCACCGTCTCCAGGGTGCCGTAGGCGGTCATCACCACAACGGCGAGCTGGGGATTGCGCTCCCTCATTTGCGCCAGCAGGGCCAGACCGTCCTCCTGCCCCAGGCGCACGTCCAGGAAGGCGAGTTGCGCCTTGCCGCACCAGGGCAGGGCGCCGGCTCCGTTGGCCGCCGTCTCCACGCGGTAGCCACGTTTCTCCAGATAACGGCGCAGAGCATAGCAGATGGACTCTTCGTCGTCTATGACCAATATGGTTTGCATGGGGAAAATATAATCCGTCTTTGCCCTTTTCGCAATGGCGTGCTATATTTATTCACTGCTTTTCTGGACACCGTATCCTCTTTTTCCCTCCTATGAAACACAGGGGTGCGCCGGCGGCATCCTCACCGTCGCCTGTGTTTCCTGCATTGTGCTGACGGCGGCGAGGACGCCGCCGCTACATTCCACTCATGCGAAAACGACTCATATATCTCCTGTTGTCTGCCACCGTCCTTCTGGCGGCGACAAAGCCCCAGCCCGTCAATTCAGCCCGGGTCGAATGGATGGGAGGTTTTGTCAAGATGGAGTCGGCTGACAAGGCGGCGGCCGACAACGCCGTGGCAGCCCTGGAATTGTACCGCGAGGCGCTGGAGATTTTCCAGGAGGTTCGCCGCAAGTACCCTCAGTGGAATCCGTCGTTGCTGAATTACCGCGTCAACTACTGCCAGCAGTGCATCGACAACCTCCAGCGAAAACTCTCTACCCAGGCCAACACGCTTTCCGCGGAGGAATTGCTTGAATTGTCCCGTCGCCAGGCGCGTCGCATCCAGGAACTGGAGAGCGCGGAGAAGGAACTCAAGTCACGGGTGGCGGTGCTGGGGGATGCCGTGCAGCGCGCCCGCGCCGAGTCTGCGCAAAGCGCCAATCTGGAGGCCACCGCCGCCACGCTGGCCGCGGAGAAAGCCAATTTGGAGCAGCGTCTGGCGACTTTGGAGTCGCGGGCGAAGGAGTCGGAGTCGCGGGCGGCCGAGGCCGTCAAAACCGCATCCTCCGCGATGAAATTGCAGCGTGAACTGGAGCGGGTCCGCCAGCAGCAGAAGGAGACGGAGGAGTCTCTCCGCAAGGCGCACGCCGAGAATGACCAGGCGCGCTCCTCCGTTCGCCAGCAGGAGAAACGCGCCGCCGCCGCCGAGAAGTCCCTGAAGGAGAGCACCGCCCGACTGACCAAGGTCACGGCTCAATTGGAGTCGGCGAATACGGAACTGGCCACCGCCGAGACCCGTCGCAAGGCAACGGAGCGCACCGTGAACGAGCAAAGCGCCGAACTGAAGCGGGTCAACCGTCAGTTGGAGCGCACCCAGGCGGAAATGGCGGAGGTGCAGAAACTGCGCGAGGCGGACGCCGTCACCATCGCCAAACTCCGCCAGGGGCAGGCCGACCCCGCCGAACGCAAAAAACTGGACGCCGAATTGGTCGCCCTGTCCGCCCGTCTGAAAAGCCGTGACGCCGCCGTGGCCGAATCCGCTGCCCGCATCCAGGCCTTGCAGCGTGAATTGGAGACCGCGCGCGCCCAGGCCTTGTCCAAATCTGAGCAGAATCTGGAATTGACCGGCAAGGTGGCTGCTCTCCAGAAACGCCTGGAGCAGTCCGATGCCCAGAACCTTGCCCTGGACAACCGTCTGCAGGAGGCCCGAATCCTCCTCTCCAAATCCTCGGAGGATGCCCAATCCACCACGGCGCGCATCCGTCAACTGGAGGCGCAGGTGCGCGAAACCGAGAACCTGCGCCAGAAACTGGAGGCGCAGATTGAACTGACACGTCGCCAGGAACAGCAACTCGCGCAGCAGGCGGACGAACTGAAGCGCGCCCGGAAGCAGGCCGAGGACTCGGCCCGGCAGTCTCAGGACGCCGAGAAACAACTCGCTGACACGCGCCAGAAGAGCCAGGAGGAAATTGCCGTCATCCGTGCGCAGCTTGAGCAAGTACGGGCCGTCAACCAGGCCGCCGATGGCCTGGCCCGCAATCTGGCCGAGGCCGAACATCGCGTCAAGGAACTGGAGGGGCAACTGAAGGGCACGCTGAAGGCCAACTCCGATTTGGAGGGGAATCTGAAGAAACTCACCACGACATTGGTTGAGCGGGAGGAGCAGATTGTGCGCATCAACCGGTCGGGGGAGGCCCAGGCACGCCTGACGACCGAACTCCGCGCCAAAATCGCCAAACTGGAGTCCGACCTTCGGGAGCAGACTCAACAGGCTGAAAAGCTTTCCGCCGCTGTCAATGACCTGAATCGGCGAAACGATGACTTGAACCGCCAGAATGACAACCTCAATCGCCAAAAGGCTGATTTGACTGCCGACAAGGCCGAACTGGACCGAAACCTCAAGGACATCACCGCACGATTGTCCTCCAATCAGGAGGCTGGAAAGGCGGAGACCACCCGTCATCATACGGAGGTTCTCACGCTTCGCCAGCGGGTTGCGGAACTTGAGGCGAACATCCGTCAACTGACCACCGAACTGGCCGCCCAGAAACAGCAGAGAGAGGCCGTGGAACTGCTACTGGCCGAAGCGAAAAGCCAGGTCGCCGCCATCAACGCAAAGGAGCAGAAAAAGGGTGATTTGCTTACGGAGGAACTCAAGGAGTCTCGTCAGCAGAGCGTCAGACTGGCGGCGGAACGAAAGCGAATGGAGGCGGAACAGAAGCGGATGGAGGCGGAAAACGTTCGGCTTCAGGCGGAACTCACGCGGCTGCAGGAGGAGGCGGCCCGTCAGCAAAAGCAGGTCGCCGATGAGAATCGTCGCCTTGTCGAGGAGTCCAAATCGGCCTCCTCCCAGTCCGCCGACCGCATCAGGGAACTTCAGTCGTTGGTGGACGCCAGAAACCAGCGCCTGGCGGACCGGGAACAGCAACTGGAGAAAAGCGCCAAGGCACTGGCGGAACGGAACCAGACCATCGCCGACCTTGACAAACTCGTCGCCTCCCGCAATCGGCTTATCGACGAACTGAACCAGAAACTGGAGCAGCAGGGCAGTTCCACCGCCTGGATGGCGAAAATCAAATCCATCGGGGAGCAGCTCGAAAAGGAGACTGTCCGCCGCAAAGCGCTGGAGGCCGCTCTCGTGGAAATGGAGCAGCGGCTGAATTCGGCACGGAGCCTTGCCCAGAAATCCACCCCCGCAACGCCGTCTCAGCCAGCCAAGGGGGACGCCGCCGGCTCATCCTCTGAACAGGAGTTGGCCTCGGAACGCATTAGCGCGGAACGCCAGCGGCTGTCCATCATTCGCGGATTCCTGCGCCAGGCCACCGACGCCGAAAAACAGCAGAAAATCGAGGCTGCCCAATGGAATTACCATAAGGCGCTGGAACTGGACCCCGAAAACCGCATTGCCCTGCAACGGCTGGGCATCATTGCCGCCACGGTCGGCAACGACCTTGACGCCGTGAAGTTCCTCAAGCAGGCTTTCCGCTTTGACCCCGACGACCTCGATACCCTGCTCGCCCTGGGCTACGCCGAGGCGCGTCTGGGGCAGCCCGCCTGGGCTGTCTCCGCCCTGGGGCGCGCCGTCGCCCTCAACCCCGAAAATCCCGACGCAGCCCGGTACTTCGGGGCGGCCCTGATGACTCTCGGCTGGACACAGGCGGCGGAGACGGAACTCAAACGCGCATGCCAACTTCGTCCGGAGGACCCGGAGGCCCCCTTCAACCTGGCGGTTCTGCTGGCCGCCTCCAAGCCGCCTCGCCTGCAGGAGGCCAAGGCCTTCTATCAGACCGCCCTGAAAAACGGGGCCCAGCCCGACCCTGGACTGGACAGGGTCCTGCGCTGAACAACCAACCCACCCTTGCAAAGAACATGCCTCAGTCCGTGCTCATCACAGGTGCCGCAAAACGCATTGGCCGCAGTCTGGCGCTCGCGTTTGCCGAGGCTGGCTGGCGAGTCGCCATCCACTACAACCAGTCCAGGGAGGAGGCGGAGTCCCTTCTGGCGCAGCTTGGCGGAGTCACCGCCGGACATGCCATTGTCCAGGCGGATTTCTCCGTTCCGTCTGCCGCCTCCGAGGTCATTCCCGCCCTGACGCGACAGGGATTCATCCCCGACGCGCTGATCAACTCCGCCTCAAAATACACCCGCCTCTCTTTGGCCGACATTGCGCCCGAAAGGCTCGCCTCCGCCTTGGCTGTCAACTTTCAGGCTCCCTTTGAACTCATGCGCTCCTTCCGCAGTCACGTCGGTCGGGGCTGCATCATCAACATCCTCGACCAGCGGGTCGCCTATGTTGACCCCGCCGCAGGCCCGTATGCCCTGGCCAAGAAATCTCTGCGGGACGCCACGTTGGCCGCCGCCTTGGAATGGGCCCCCGACATCCGCGTCAATGCCATCGCCCCTGGTCTCGTCCTCTCTCCGCCAGGTGTGCCTGCTGAGCGTCTTCAGCCATTGATTGCGCGCATCCCCGCGCGTCGGCGCACCACGGAGGGGGATTTGGCCGCCGCCGCGCTTTTCCTGGCCGCCTCTCCCGCCATCACTGGCCAAATCCTCTATGTTGACGGCGGTCTGCACCTTCTCGGGCACGCTGTCGAGTCCTGAATCTTAAGGTGCAAAAACAAAAAAAACCATTAGGTCGTTTTCCAAAATCAAAAAGTGTGTTATACTATTGTCATCTTCACATCCCGTCACTGAAAACTGGTAGCGGCGGCGTCTCGCCGCCGTCAACACAACGCAGGAAACACAGCGTGTTTCATAGGAGTAAAGGTAGCGGCGGCGTCTCGCCGCCGTCAACACAACGCAGGAAACACAGCGTGTTTCATAGGAGTAAAGGTAGCGGCGGCGTCCTCGCCGCCGTCAACACAACGCAGGAAACACAGCGTGTTTCATTAGGAGAATTGTCATGAGAATGATTGGCTGCTACACGGCATTGGTGACACCATTCCGCAATGGTGCGGTTGACTATGAGACTTTGGACAGTCTGCTTGCCGCCCAGATCAACGCCGGCGTCGCCGGCGTGGCCCCTGTCGGCACCACTGGCGAGTCGCCGACCCTTACCATGAAGGAGCACAGCGAAGTCATTGCCCATGTCATCGAGTTTTGCAAAGGCAAATGCCAGGTCATCGCGGGCACGGGGGCCAACTCCACCGCCGAGGCCATCCAGTTGACCAGCGAGGCCGCTGAAATGGGCGCTGACGCGACACTCCAGGTCACCCCCTACTATAACAAGCCTTCCGCCGAGGGACTTTACCGCCACTTCAGCTCCATCGCCGACACCTGCGGACTCCCCATTGTGCTTTACAATGTGCCAGGACGCACCGGCAAGGAAATCCCCCTTGACGTCGTGGCGCGGCTCTCCAAGAACCCCTTGGTCGTTGCCGTCAAGGAGGCGGCTGGCAGCGTCGAGCGCGTCAGCGCCATCAAGAACCTCTGTGACATCACTGTGCTGTCTGGGGACGATAGCCTCACTCTTCCGATGATGGCGGTCGGCGCCAGCGGAGTCATCTCCGTCGCCTCCAACCTGGTTCCCGCCCTCGTCGCCAGAATGGTCAAACTTGCCTTGAACGGCAATTTCCCGGAGGCCCTTGACCTGCATCGGCGACTCTACAGTCTCTTCAGGGACTTGTTCATTGAAAGCAATCCCATCCCAATCAAGGCCGCCATGGCGGATTGCGGGATGCTGACGGAGGAGTACCGCCTTCCCCTTTGCGAAATGGCTCCGGCCAACCGGGAAGTCCTCCGTGCCACTCTCCGCAATCTGCGATTGCTCAAATAGGCTTTCCCGCCACGCAACCATGTCCGCCGGCGCCTTCGTGCGCCAGTTCATCCCAGTCCAGAAATCCGCATGACCATGGAACAAATCTTGACCGCATTGAAGGAGGTCTCCAGTCTTCATCTGGGAGAGGGTACTGCCTCCGCACGTCCAGCCTGCTGGCTGCGCGTGGTTCTTCGTGCCCTTCTGGGGTTGGTGTGTGGTCTGCTGGGCGGGCTGATACTGTGGCTGATACCGGGAGACCGTGCGGTGGGCACGCTGCTGGCCACCTTGGCGGTCGTGGGACTGCGGGCGTGTCTCGCGCATCCCTCCGACAAGAACGCCTTTCTGGACTTGAGCGCGGATTTCGCGCCCGTGGATTTGGAGACGAAGGCCCCCAACCAGTTCTTCCGTCAGGCCATTTTCAATATTCTGCTGCTGGTCCGTCCCCTTTGCCTCTATTTTATTTTGCTCCATCACAACTTCCTCTGGCTGTGCGCCGCAGCCGCCCTCGCCCAGGCGATCCGCATTGACGAGGAGACCGCGCCTGAGAATCGCCGCCCCGTCGCCTTGCATTGGCTGGCGGCGACCGTCATCACCTTGGCGGTCGGGGCCTTTGCCAGCAAGGTCATTGACGGGCAGCAGAGCATGTTCATCCTTTCGGTCATTGCCGTCATTCTCTGCTGGCTGTTCCCTTACATGCTTGACCGTCTCTGCGCCCATCGGACCCCTGCCGCCATGCTTTATCTTGGCGAAACCGCCGCCCTTGTCCTGGGGCTTCTGGGGCAGGCCCTCTGATGCCTGGAAATGACGGCGTGAACCCGCGCCGTCAGGGGCAGCGCGAAAGCGAACATGAGCAAGGAAGAGTTGATTAGGCTATTGTCGGAAGAGGATGAAATCGCCGCTTCCCTGGCTATGAAGGAGATGCTCTCGCGCCAAGACCTGACCGAGGTCATTGCGGAGCATGAGGACACGGAAAACCCTCTCCTGAGAAAGCGAATCCAGCAACTCTCCAGCATCTTCAACCGCATTTGTCTTGACTCCTCCCTGGAGGAGACCATCAATGACGTCGGACGCACCCCCTGGGATGTCTTCTCGCAAATCAATGTCGTGATTGACCGGCAGACCTCCTTGGTCCAACTCCATGAACTGCTGGGGGAATTCGTCTCATGCGGACGTTTTCGCTTCCGCTCCACTGAACAGTTTGTGGACTACATGAAACGTCTGCAATTGTGCGCGGAACCCTATTCCGAACGCTTTGTGACGGAATATCTGGTCTCGGACGTCCTGTTCAACCGGACGGGACATCCCCTGGTTGTCGCTGTCATCGCTCACCAGATTGCCCGAATCCACGGCTACGTCGTCAACATCGGCAGCATCAATGATAAAATCTGCCTGCGGGACAACAGCTTCAATGTGGTGATTCCAGCCGACGACTGGGTTGTCTTCCATCCGCCAGCCTCGGATTTCCATCCGCTTGACAAACGCGCCCTGGCCATTCAGCTGCTCTCCGGCATCTTTGCCGCCTCCATTCTTGAGCAACTCCACGAAATCACCTACACCGCCAGCGCCCTTCTGGGACGCCTCGCGCAGTGCTCTGACCACAGATGACGAAATGGGGGATTCGCGGAATCCCTGCTTGATAATTGTCTCTTTGGGGTTATGTTAAAGGGGTAAGCGAGGCACAAAAATGAGATACCCCGAATTGAAGTTGAAGAGAGGGCGCGAGCGTTCCCTGTTGCGACGGCATCCCTGGGTGATGTCCGGCGCGGTGGAGAGCGTGCCAGCGGATTTGCGCGCGGGGGAGACGGTGGATATCGTCTCGGCGGAGGGGGAGTGGCTGGCCCGCGGCGCCTGGTCTCCGCAGTCGGCCATCCGTGCGCGGGTGTGGAGTTTTGAGCGCGGGGAGGAGATGGACGGGGCGTTTTTCCGCCGTCGTCTGGAGAAGGCGCTGGAGTGGCGCCATCGGTTTGTGCCCCCGGCTGACACGGCGTTTCGTTTGGTGCATGGCGAGGCGGACGGGTTGCCGGGGTGCATTGTCGATGTCTATGGGGATTGCGCGGTCTGCCAGTTTCTTTCGGCGGGTGCGGAGTTCTGGCGTCTGGAGCTGGTTCAGGCCCTGCTGGAGTTGCGTCCTGACCTGCGCACCGTCTATGAGCGTTCGGACACGGACGCGCGCCAGCGGGAGGGGCTGGCGGAGCGCACGGGATTGCTGGCAGGCCAGAATCCACCGCAGACCCTGGAGATTCAGGAGGGCGGACTGCGCTTTCTGGTCGATGTTCGGCAGGGGCACAAGACGGGGTTCTACCTTGACCAGCGGGAGAACCGTGGCGCACGGGAGGTCTTTCGCGGGGCGGAGGTGCTGAACTGCTTCTGCTACAGCGGCGGCTTCGGAATACGTGCGGCCGTGTGCGGCGCAAAGCATGTCACGCAGGTGGACAGCGCCGCCTCCGCACTGGATTTGGCAAGGCAGAATGCCAGTCTCAACCATCTGCCGCCGGAACTGTTTGACTACGAGAAGGCGGACGTGTTCACCCTGCTGCGCAAATACCGGGACATGGGGCGCAGTTTTGACGTGGTCATCCTGGACCCGCCAAAGTTCGCGGACACGCATTTTCAGATGGAGAAGGCAGCCCGCGGATACAAGGACATCAACCTGCTTGGGGCAAAGCTGACGCGGGCCGGCGGGACTTTGCTGACCTTCTCGTGCTCTGGCGCCATGACCCCCGAACTGTTCCAGAAGGTGGTCGGCGACGCGACGCGGGACGCGCGTCGCCGCGCGCTGGTGGTGCAGGAGTTGACCCAGGGAAAAGACCACCCGCTCTGCCTGGATTTTCCCGAAGGGCGTTATTTGACGGGGCTGGAGCTGGTGCTTCCGTAGGCGTCGGGGGAATATCGTGGAGCAGAGCCTAGGCATATCCCAGGGGCAGGAACTGCGTCAGACCCAGAGTCTGACGCTGGCGCAGATGCAATCCATGAAGTTGCTTCAGGAGTCTGCGCTGGAACTGACCCAGGAGCTGCGTCAGGCGGTGCAGCAGAATCCCGTGCTGGAGTTGGAGGAGCATCTGGAGATTTCCGCAGGGGACGTGCTCGGGGAGATGGAGCGGCGCACGGCTGGGGATATGGAGCGCGATGTCCATTCCGCCGAGCAGGATGAGTCGCTCCTGCCGGAGGTGTATATGCAGGAGGCTGCCAACCGCTATGATGAAATACCTGATTCGACGGGAGGCTGGAATAGCGAGGCCGAGGAGAGACGACAGCATTTTCTTGAGTCGTTGACCGAATCGGAGTCTTTGGCGGTCAAGTTGGAGAGGCAACTTCCTGATTACCTTGATGGAAAAGACCCGGAACTGGAGCAGGCCTGCAAGGAGGTTCTGGGGAATCTGGACGAGCGCGGGTGGCTGCGGGCGACCGATGAGGAGATCGCCACCTCCGCAGGGGTCTCTTTGGAGACGGCGCGCCGCGCGGTGAAGATTGTCCAGTCTCTGGAGTCAGCGGGACTGGGGGGACGCGATTTGCGGGAGGTGCTGCTGCTGCAGCTCGACCGCGCCAACGAGCATGGCGATTTGGCATACGAGATTGTGGATAGGCATTTGGAGGAATTGGGACGCAACCACATCCCCCAAATCGCCAAGGCGCTGGATGCGGAGGTGGCGGAGATTCAGGAGGCGGCTGAGCGGATCCGTTCGCTGAATCCATATCCGGGCAGTGATTTGTCGGAACGTGTGCCTCAGGCCATTGTTCCGGATTTCGTGGTGCGCAAGGACGCCGGCGGCTCCTGGGTTGCCTATCCGAATGGGGCGGCTTTTCCCGAAGTCCGCATTGTGCCCGAATACGAGCAGATGCGTCAGGACAAGACGCTGGCGAAGGAGACGCGCTCCTATTTGTCGGCGCGGATTGCGGAGGCGAGGCAACTTATGCAAAACCTCGATTTTCGCAAAAGCACGCTGGGGAAGATAACCGAAATCCTCCTGGTGCTGCAGAAGGATTTCTTTGAAAGGGGGAAGGCCGGGCTGAAGCCGCTGGTGATGGGGGTTGTCGCCGAATTGATGAATATACACGAGGCCACGGTCTCCCGTGCCATTGCCAATAAA
The DNA here is from genome assembly GCA_017431185.1 of Victivallales bacterium. The sequence continues at coordinate 12,989 of JAFRLP010000395.1, forward strand.
TACATGGATACTCCTTGGGGGGTGGTCGCCTATCGGGATTTCTTCACCAAGGGATACACCAGCGCCGAGGGCGAGGCGGTCTCCTCCAAGGTGATTCGACTGAAGTTGCGTGAGATGATAGCGGCGGAGGACCCGAAGCATCCGCTGTCAGACCAGAAACTGGCGGACCAACTGGCGGAGCAGGGGTTTACGGTGGCGCGCCGCACCGTGCTGAAATACCGGGAGCTGGAGGGGATTCCCGCCGCCAGCCTCCGCCGTCAGCATATCTGAAGGCGTGATGGACGGGAGGGGAGGAAAATTTGTCAATGCTTGTCAGTTTTGTCAAATTCCGGCTTATTGCATATTGGAAAACATTGACAAATAGCCAAGGAATCCTATATTTCTCTTGTCAGCCATGAGGCGTGTTCTCGCAGGCAGAGGATGAGCATTGGGTCATGAAGCTTCGGTCGCAAAGAAAAGTGTTCACGATGAACGAGATTGCGGCGGAGTGCGGTGTTTCGCTTTCGACGGTGTACCGCATTCTGCGCCATCCCGAGCGCGGTGACACCCCAATCCGCCGGCAGGTGCGCGCCCAACTGATTCAGAACGGCTATCTGCCGGAGTTTCATTCCGACCAGTCCCTGACCATTCTCAACGTCATAGCGAATGGCTACTACATCCACCAGTCCTGTTTCCATTTCCTCCTGCAGAAAATCTGCCTGGTTCGGAAAATCAACCTGGTGCTCTGCGAACTGGAGAGCCTGGAGAGGGCGGTGGACAGGGTGCATCCCAGCGGTCTCATCTACAATGTCTGCCCGCGCAGTTTTCACGCGACGCTCCCATCGGTCATCATCCACGCGGGCTACAACTCCAGCCTTTGCACATCAGTCGGGGAGGATGACGTGGGGGGAATCTGCGCGCTATTCGCCAAACTCAAGTCCCTGGGCCATCGGCGCATCTTCTATTTTTCCCCCGACCTCTATGACGATGACCAGATGTTTCAGGACCGGTTCATTCCCGAACGCGCCAAACGTTTCTATGCCTTGAATCAATTGCCTTTTGACGAGTCGCTGCTTTGCTTCCGGAAAATCTCGGTGGAGACGCATGAGCGGGTCATGCGCGAGGTCGTGGACTATTTCCTCGGCCTGGCAGACCGCCCCACTGCGATAGTCGCGGCGTCGGACATCTACTGCGAGGCGTTCTACACACGGCTGGCCCAAGTCGGACTCAGGATTCCGAAGGACGTCTCCATCGCCGGCTTCGGCCATTTCAGCCGATACCGGCAATACATCGACACCAGCGTGCCGGCCATGCAGCGGGCGATTGCCCTTGACCCGCCCCTGACCACCTGCGACATGCCGGAGGAACTGGCGGAAAAAGCGGTTGACCTGCTGGTGGAGAAAATCCAGAACCCCCTGGTGCGGAACAGGAAACTGCTCATCATGCCCAACCTGGTCTTGACCAGGAGCATTGGGCGGGTTCCCACTTGACCATCCATTTCCAACATCTAGGAACGACTGCATGAACACGCATCTGCCCCCATCCCGGCGTCCATCCTTCACGCTCATCGAATTGCTCGTCGTCATAGCCATCATCAGCGTGCTGGCGGCGATGCTTCTGCCTGCATTGAGCAAGGCACGGGAGTCCGCCCGCCGAATCAACTGCGCGAACAACCTGCGCCAGATTGGATTCACGGGGCTGCTCTATTCCGACGACAACTCCGACTGGGCCGCGGCGGACAGTTATCGGAACTTCACCGGCTCGGCCAGCAGCATCACCTGGTTTGCCTTCTGGAGCAACACGGGGTACATTCCGGAGGGACAGCGTGGGGTCGCGACCCCGAAAAGCGGCTCGACGTACCGTTGTCCCTCCGGCCAGGAGGTCTCTTCAAATTATCCGGCGACCCACTACGGGATGACCTGCATGATGTGGAGCCATCGGGCCGGTGCGAGTTATGACAACGCCTACAAGAACAACGCCAGCAGAGGGGCGGGGAAGAAGCCGTGGTCCATGGTGAATGGCCTGGTCAAGACGACCACGGTGGACAGGCCGTCCGTGATAGCCCAGTTCAGCGACGCCTTGACCAACTCCTATTCGGCGGCCTGGACGCAGAGCACGGAAATCCTGACCGGCTTCCGGCACGGCGGCGCCGCCAACTACCTGTTCTGGGACAATCACCTGGAGGCGCCGAAATGGACTCAGGTCTCCCTGATGAAGAGCGGGCAGACGGCCTTCGACTACGTAGAGGCCTGGCGTTGGCCCTGGTGGTAGGGCGGGGCATTTGCCATGAAACGCAGGTTGCCGCTTTTCCTGTTGCTTCCCTGGCTGGCGCTGGCTGGCAGCCTGGAGTGGGAGTGCGCGCCAGACGGCCAGACGCCGGAGTGGCTCGTCGTCCACGGCGTCTTGCAGCAAGGGCAGGACGGCCCGTTCCTGGCCAACCGCGAGCATTATGTGACGGCGGTCATCGCCTTTACGGGAGAGGGCGGCGCGTCCGGTGCGCTGGAACTGGAGTTGTGCGGCCTTGGGCTTCCCCTCCCCCAACTGGGGGTCATTCTTTACGAGAAGACGGGGGACGGATTGGAGAGGGTCTGCACCTCGGCGTGGCTGAAGGGCATTCCGGCCGACGCCTGGAGCCGGATGAAATTCGATTTCCCCTCCGGTACTTTTCGGGAGGGCCGGGCGTACCGCCTCTATCTCTACCGCGCCAATGAGTCCGGGGATTTCCGCCTGAAGGCGGTGCGTTTTCAGACTCGCCAGGCTGGGCACGACATTTCCCTTCACTACGAAAACACCCCTGACCTGGTGGGCCCGCTTTCCCGCGGCCCCTCCGGAAAACCCGACTTCCATATTCACCTGTCAGGACTTGAGCCGAAGAAGTCCATCCGCGAAATCGTGGTTTCCCGTCCGGGCGGACGTTGGGTCTCGGGGGATGACGTCAAGAAGAACTATTGGATGATAGACTATTACGATGCGGCGGACTTTCCCATGCGCCGCAATCCACGCAATAACTTTGACGGTGCGCTTCATCAGGGGCTGCGCTGCATTGATTTGGTGATGGAGGGCGGCTATGCTGAGGGAGCCTCCTATCTTTGCGAGGTGTTTTATTCCGATGGCACGAAGGAGGAATTCCATGCGGAACTGCCACGTCCGCCCCGCCCGCCCGTGCCCATGGTGTTCGCCCATTCCGTCCCGCTGCTGGGACGTTCTCCCGCTGCGTGGGAGAGTGCGGCGGCCATGCCATCCGACAAAGGCCGGCGTCCCTTTTTCCCGCTGTTCAGCGAAAAGGAGCGGCTTGCGGAGGGGTTGCTCATGCGGGGCAGGACACACCGTCGGCTTTGGAGTCTGGGCTGGTTCCTGCCCTATTCAGGGATGAACCCCAACCCGTCGCCGTCCCAGGTGAAAAGCCATTGTCCTCTCGTCTATCGTGCAGCCTTGCGGGAGATGCAAGTCGTGGATGCGGATGGACGGGATTTGACCCGGGAGGCCCGGCTTCTGGACGAAGGGGTGTCCTCCTGGCAGGCTCCACGCCTTGCCATTGACGGCGATGTCTCCCTGGACAGCGCAGCCGTGACAGCGCCTCCTTCTCTGGCGAAGCCGAAGCGCGCCAGCCTGGCGTTGGTTTTCCCTTGCCAGAGGCGGCTGGGGAAGGTGACCCTGCATCACGGCTGCCGAAACGGCTGCCTGGCCGCCTGGATTGCCAGCGACTTTTCCCTGGAGTATCTTCGGGATGGCGCATGGCTTCCTGTTCCGGGCGCCAGTGTCCAGGGCAATCAGGCGGAGTACACGGAGCATTCGCTGGACAGCCTCGTCGCCGAGGGCATCCGCCTGACCATCACCGCCCAAAGTCCCCTGGTGGATTACGCGCTGGCGGACTGGTCGCCCGCCAATTCCCTGCTGGATTTGCGGAAGGCGGACAGTGTGCCGCCGGACGTGACGTTCCACTGGTGGTACCTGGGCCACGACTCCGTCCTGCACTATGGTCTGCCCGCCGATGGTTTCCAGCCGTCTGGGGAGTCGTCCTATCGGGAGTGGCGGGCGAAGCATCCCAATTTTCTGGGCTTCCAACTGGTCGAGTTTGACAATGACCTGGACAACACGCTTGGCTGGGGCTCCTATCGGGACCAGAAAGGGGCGAAGGCATGCTACGAGCGCGCCAGCAGGCGGCTGGTCGTCCATCGCTCCATTCCATCGATTCCGAAAACCCGCGCCGAGGCCGTGCGGCAGTACCAGGCGGTCTTTGAACTTTACCATCGGATGATGTTCCAGGACAGCGGCAACTTCAGTTCCGTGACAATCTGGCATCACCAGCCGTTGGCATGGGGGGCGGTCTCCACGGCTATGGAGTGCTTTGGCGGCTGTCCGGTCTTCTCCATGCAGGTGGCGGCGGCCAGGGGGGCCGCCCGGCAGTTCGGCGACAAGCCCTGGGGATGCTATTTTGCGACCTATCTGGGGCACGCATATCTGAATTACCTGAAGAGCGACGGCAAGACCTTTGGCCCCACCTGCGGCAAATCCGCCTCCCTGTATCGGCGCCAACTCTATTATGCCTATTTGACGGGGGCCGCCTTCTGTGACTACGAGCATGCGGACATCGCCTTTGTCACGCAGAAAGCCACGCCAGGAGAACAGCCAGTGCTGTCCCCGCATGGCCAGGCCGTTCTGGAAGCCTCGGAATTCGCCCGGCGTGACGCGGAACGCGGACAGCCTTATGCGCCCATCGCCATGCTGCTGGACTGGGAGCATGGCTGGGACAGCCACGAAGGACGGAAAATCTGGAAGGGTATGTTCACCCCCACCCTGGCCGACCGGAACATCGACGCCTGGATGAAGGGGGTATTCGGCAATTCCGAACTTCCCCAGGAAGGGCATGGCTGCAACATGAGCCAGACCGGCTTCAGTGGACTGGCGGACATTCTGGTGCTGAACCCGCCCTGTGGGGCGGTGCGCAACCTGGACGACTACCCCGCCGCCATTCTGCTGGGCGAGCATCGCTGGTCTCCCCGGACTGTCGAGGCCATTCGGGAATATGTGCGGAAAGGGGGCATGCTCCTGGTGAATGTCGAGCAGTTGCCGCCCCAATTCGACAGCCAATTCACGGGAGTGGAACTGGACGATGGTTACGGTCGGGAGACCTCGTGCGTGAACGACCTTGACGGACAGCCCCTGGGCGGGCCAACGCCGCCTTTCCTGTTCCGCCACGCCCGTCTCCTCGGTGCCAGGGCGCTTCTGCGCACTCCGGCGGGAGAGCCTCTGGCCACCGTATCCCCGCATGGGCAGGGCAAGGTGCTGCTGACCCTCCAGAAGTTTCTGGTAGAGGAGCCGGAACATGCGGGGCCCAAGCAGGGGCTGAATGCCATCCATTTTCTGCTCTCCCTGCTACGCCATGAACTGCTGCCCTTCCAGGTGACCGGCGACAGTCCCGTCGAATTGGTGGTCTCGCGTCTGGCCCGGGGCTGGAGGCTGTCCATCCTGAACAACCGCGGCGTTTACAAGCAGGCGACGACCGCCCCGCTGGTGGTGCCATCCGAGGCGACCAGGCAGACCATTTTCCTGCCAGGGCAGCATCGGTACACTGTGCTGGAGCGAATCTCCGATAAGGCTTTGCAGGCTATTCCTAGTCACGGCGGCGAAAGCGTGTCCGTCGTCATTCCCCCTGGTGAACTGGTCATTCTTGATTTGTTGAGGGGGGAGTAGGTCGATTATGCGCACATGATGGTTGGGAGTGCCAGAAATCTGTGGTATATTATTATCGTATAGGGAATTCTTTAAGACCCACAGACTACCCAAAGGGGGGCTGAACAGTTACCCCAAAAGGTAAAAGACAAAGGAAGCAGAATAAAGAGGCGATGGATATGGATGCAGACGAACTTTTCAGGATTGTGGGACTTGGCGAGACTTTCACGGTGCAGTTCAAGGAGAAGATGCCACATCGGGATTCGATAGCCACAGAGATGGTCGCCATGGCGAATTCCTCTGGTGGAATGATTCTCTTTGGCATTGAAGACGCCACCAACCGCATTGTCGGCTTGTCGTCCATTGAAATCGAGGAATATGACCGAATTGTTTCGCAGATTGCGGACGGCATTGCGCCAGAAGTCCGTATTCGGACAGAGGTGGTGGATGCCGGCAATGGCGGGCCTTCAAAGAACATTTTGATCGTGCATGTCCCTGAAGGCATGGACAAGCCTTATAAGACGGACAACGGGGAAATCTATGTCAAGCAGGGGGCCAACAAGCGAAGGGTTCTTGACAATGGCGAATTGATGCGGATGTTTCAGGAAAGCCGGAAACTGTTCGCCGATGAAATGGAAGTCTATGGAACCGCCATCGAGGATATTGACAAGGTGGCGTTCTCCGCTTATTTCGTGAAGGAGTTCGGAGTTCCCTTTGAGGGCAAGGGACTTACCTACGAATCGGCTTTGAGGGCAAAGAGGGTGATGCGAAACGCCCAGGCGACATTGGCAGGACTGCTTTTTTTTGGATTAAGTCCACAGTCTGTCAAGCCAATGTTTACGGTCAAGGTCGTCTCATTCTTCGGCAATGACATCGGAGGCAGCCATTACAGAAGCAAGCCCGCCGATTTGCAGGGGACGGTGCCTGAACTGTTCGCCAAAAGCATGGACTGGCTCAAAGGCAATCTGAAAAGTGTCCAGGACGGACAGGACTTCAACTCCATCGGACGGCTGGAGATTAACGAGGAGGCATTGGTGGAACTGGTGGAAAACGCCCTCATTCACCGCGACTACTTTAAGCCTGCTCCCATTCGCATTCTGCTGTTTGACGACAGGCTTGAAATCATCAGTCCTGGACGGTTGCCGAACAGTTTGACCGTCGAGGAGATGAAATATGGCAACACCATTGTGCGCAATCCCCTGATTGCGGGTTTCGCGATGCGGACGATGCCCTTCAGCGGTTTGGGAACAGGGATCAACCGCGCGCTGGAGAGGCAGCCCGACATTGAATTGCTCAATGACGCCGAGGGCGACCAATTCAAAATCGTGATTCCGCGGAAGCCCTTGTGAGGGAAATGAACTAGGGTGATGGCAGGGGGAATCGCAAGTATTCGGGGCGGAGGAATGGAAAACAGAGAAAAAAATGAGGGAAAGACTTGTTTTTTAGGAAATTGATGTTATAATTAGGAAATAAGAATTGAACTATGTCATTCAGGAGGATTCTGGCATGTTCTCCAATTTTCAATTCCACATGCAGGCTGACAATCCGATGCCAAAGTATCGGCAGTTGGCCAGTGCGTTGGAACACTATTTGCGCACGTCTGGCTATTCGGCGGGCAGAAGGTTGCCGTCTGACCGTGAATTGTCCCGCTTTCTGGGAATATCCAGCATGACCCTTTTGCGTAGCCTGAACGAACTGGTTCGACGGGGACTGCTGGAGCGACGAGTTGGTGATGGCACATACCTGCTTGATGTGAGTTCCAGCCCCGCAATGGCGTACAGAATAGGCGTGGTCTCGCATGAAATCATCCAGGAGGACGGTGGATTCATCACCACGCTCACCAGCCAAATGCAGTTGCTGGCCGCGAGCAGGGGGATTGACCTAATTCAATTTAGGCGGAATCCTTCGGCCTATGCGCTCACGATGAAAGAGCATGGACTGGACGGGTTGGTTGTTATCTCGCCCTCTCGGAATATGTTGTCGGATATACAGAAATTGTCGGACAGCGGGATGAACCTGGTGCAAATAGGCGTTTATCATCCAAAACTGTCGGCCATCTCATTTGGAACAGATCACCATGCCGCCGCCATTCAAGCTGTCAAGTATTTGGTTGACCTAGGTCATCGGCGCATTGGACTGTTGTCCCGCTGGGATCAGCAGGGAGATGCCCTGTATTGTGGCGGTGAGGAACGTAAAGATGGGTACCGTCAGGGGATGTGGCAGGTTTCGCTTCCCGTCAATCCCTGCTGGGAGATAGACCTATCCTCCTGCGACCGCGAAAAACTGCGGGGGGCTATTGAGAGCCTGCGTCAGGGGCAGTGTCTGCCGACAGCCTTTCTGCTGGGGAACATAGGCCTGGCTCCGTTGGTCTTCAGTGTTCTTCAAGAGTCGGGCCTTGGCGTTCCTCGGGACATTTCGCTCATTGGTTTTGACAACGGTCCCCTTTGCCTTCAGTTTTCTCCCGCCCTGACCGTTTTTGACCAGCAGATTCAGCGGACTGCGCAATGTGCCCTGGACTGTCTGCTGGCACGGCTGGAGGGGAGACAGCCTGTGTCGCATCCGCCAATTCCCTGTCTGTTTTTGGAGCGTGCCAGCTGTCGCTCAATGAAATCATAGGAGATATTAGATGAAAAAGCAAACGAGCCAATTGTTTACCCTAATTGAGTTGCTGGTCGTGATAGCCATCATCGCCATTTTGGCCGCGATGTTGCTCCCTGCCTTGTCAAAGGCGCGGGAGAAGGCCCGCACCATCAGTTGCGCTGGCAATCTGAAGCAGATAGGAGTATTTTCGCTGATGTACCAGTCCGACTACAACGAGTCTTTCCCCTATCAGGGGGCGAGTTGGGACAATTACAACATCAAGAAGTACTATGCGGATTACCTGCCGCCCAACGAGCCCAAACTGTGGCACTGTCCTTGTGCCCCGATGAAGCAGGTCAATTACGGCTCCAATTTCTACATTGGCCGCAACTACTGGCTGCATGGTGTGGACAACTGGAAGCAGGTGCTCGCCACCAAGATCCGCAATCCCGACACGATACTTCACACGGCGGACGGGGCATACTGGAAAGACATCCTGACCGATCCTTATGACCGTGCCAAGGACTTCCAGTCGGTGCCTGGATTCTACCTGTACTATAACCTGTCAGGCACGCTGCCCACGGTTGCGCCTCGACATGCGGGCTCGGTGAATTACGTGAGCGTCAGCGGCAGTGTGCATAATGTCAAGCCGCAGCATCTGGTCAATGACAAGGACGCCAACAACTACCGCGTCTATTGGTATTCAGGCTGGTACAAGTAAGGTGGAACTTCCATGGTCAAGCGTCTTCTTTTTCTTCTGACCTTCGCCATTTTACCGACCATGGCGGAAACCCATTACATGGAGGCGGAGGATTTTTTGGGCAACGCCCGTGTGGTTTCCTCCCGTGACGCAAGCGGTGGAAAATATCTGGAGGGCAGCACCTGGTATGTGTTTGTAAAGGGTCTGCCCATTCCCGCCTTGAAGAAGGAACTGCACGTTTTTGCCCGAATGCGCAGTGCCCTTCCTGCGCATTGGTTTCTCGCCTATGACAGCGCCAAGCCGTTTGGCTGGTTCAAAACCGAGTCATCTGAATGGCATTGGGTGAGAATAGGCTCGTTCACGCCTGGATTCGTTCGGGAAAACGGCGGTGTTTTTCCGCAGATTTTTCTTCAAAAGCCCGTCAATTCCACAGTGGAACGCACGGACGGTGCAGTCGATGTCCTGGTTTTCTCCGAGGAGAAAATCACTTCGAAAGAGTTGGAAGGTCTTTTCCGCGAGTCTAACCAGCAGCGGACGAAACAGGTGGAGCCTCCGCAAGGAGCGGAAACGCCTGATGGACTTGCCGACAGCCACAGAATCTGCTCCGCTCATCTGACCAACCATCCGCCTGTCATTGATGGAAAACTTGATGATGCGGCCTGGCACGGCGTGTCGCCCCTTACTGGGTTTATATGCATCGGAGGCAGAAGATTCGCCACGCAGCAGACGTTTGTCCGCATCTGTCGGGATGCGGAAAACCTCTACCTGGGTGCGGAGTTGCAGGAGAGCCAGATGAATCTGATACGCCGTCTGCGCACTCGGCGCAATGACCAGATTTGGACGGATGATTCCTTCGAGGTGTTCATTGATCCAGGGCTTACCCAGAAGAAGGCGTATCATTTCATCGTCAACCCGAATGGCGCACGCCAGGATGACCTGAAAGCCCGAATTGACGAGGCGGGATTTGCCGAACTCCGTCTGGACTGGGAGGCGGCGACCTCCCTTCAGGAGAGTGGTTGGACGGTCGAATTGAAAATCCCCTTTCGCCTATTGACCTTTTCCGAAATCACCCCGCAGAGTGCCTGGGGAATCAATTTCTGCCGTTCGGAGATACCTTTGGGCGAGAAGAGTTACTGGAATAACACGGGGGAATATTTCTATGCACCTGCCAAGTACGGGGTGATGTTTTTTGCGCAGGTGCCTGGCGGGCTTCAGGCCATTCGGATGCCGATGGGGGAGAACGGGATGCGACTCACCTTCATGCCTGCGCAGGAGACTTCCGTCACGGTGTCCGCTGAAATCCATGCGGGTGAGCGGCATGAAACCTTTCCCGCAGTCATTCATGGAATCGGCCCAGGCGAGACCACCATACAGTTTCCTGTTCAGGCCTATCGACAATACCGCGTTCTGTCCAGAGTCACCGAGGGGGCTAACAGTGCCGAATTCTCACTGGTTGCCAGGCATTATGCGCCTGGTCTTCATTCCGCGCTCTGGCCGCCCGAGGAGCGGGACAACTGCCTTCCCATCCTTCCTGGCACGGCGCAGCACGCCTTTCTCATTCTCGGAAACCATTCCAGCGAGACATTTTCGGAATTGGTGGCGGAGATTTCCGTTCCCGAGGGAATTGTCCTGCTTGACCCGACCACGGATGTGGATTACCCGTTCTACCGCCGCTGTAGGCTCTTGGAGAGCAAGGCACTGGATCGGGAGGAGGGACGATACACCGTCCACCGAATTGCCATTGAGGGGAAACTACCCCCGAAGGATTTGCGGAAATGCCGGTTTTTTGAGGGCATCACGCTGTTTTTTCAGGTTGCCGGCTCCGCTCTGCACAATCGCCGACTGCCTTTGTTTCACCGCATTCTGGCCACCAATGCCCAGGAGGAGGAGCAACGCACCGTGCTGGAGGTGCTGGAGCCGTTAGAGGGACGGCAGCCACGCCGCCTCACTGTCCACAACTGGATGTGGACCTTCTACCCCTATGGCGGCTGCCTGAAGCCGTATCTGGAGACCATGCGCCGGATTGGGGTCAACTCCGTGGAGGGCGGTGGTGCCCAGTCCCTTGCCAAAAACCGCCTGCTGTTTAGGGAACACAACCTTTCCCTGGTCAACAACATGTACTG
>JAFRLP010000396.1 GCA_017431185.1 Victivallales bacterium
GACCCTGGAGACCTTTGGGGGAGAGGCCGTTGCGACTTCCCCAAAAATTCTTCTTGAACGCGATAAACAGTATCTGTTCACCGTGTTCTATCGCCAGCAGGGAACCCGAAACGACACCATGTTCGGGACCACCATCACCCTGTATCGGGAGAATCAGCCAGCCGGTCGCATGGTGGCTACGGACTATGAGTATAACAACTACCCCAAATATCCCGATGCCGAGACCTCCTGGCAATTCTCGCGACTCAACGTGCGCATACCTGACGATTGGAAGGACAACCAGGTGTATGCCAGGGTGATGTTCCGCGTCAACGGGCACCCTGGGACGGTCTATTTCGACGATGCAGCTCTGCGCATTGCGCCACCAAAGGTCGCCATGGCGGGAAAAAACGTGATTGTCAAGCCTGCCATGGATGAAAAGCAACTGCTGGCACACCTGGCATCCCATCCGGGATACCAGGCCAGGATTGTCAGCGTCAACCATGCACCGGCCATCTCCGTCAATGGCAGAATCGTGCCGCCCATCCCCCTGTGCAGTTGGAACTCTGCCCTGGCAGCCACCGGTGAAAAACAGGGAATTGAAATTATCATGCTCAATATCCCTGTCAACTTCTGGGGCATTGCCGAGCAATCCATTTGGCAGGGCAAGGAGAAATTCAACTTCACGTTTGCCGACAAGGCTCTGCATGATGTGCTCCAATACTATCCCGATGCCAAGGTCATCGTGAAGATTGGCGGCTATTACAACAATTTCTGCGACGATGTGCCCGATTCCACATGGGTGACTCGAGATGGCAAAAACACCTACATTCGCCATACTACCCCCAAAAATGGCTATGCGGTATCCCTGATATCCGATGAGGTTCGGGACGCATGCGCCTCCGCATATCGCGCAATTGCCAGGCATATTGCGGCCTCCCCGTACGGCAAGGCCGTCATCGGATGCAAGTTCACCTTTGGCGGCGATGGACAATGGTATCCCGTCATCACGCCATGGAACTTCAAGCATTTCGATTATTCCGAGGGGTCTCGCCGCTCTGTATGCAACCGCATCCGCCTGATGTACAACAATGACCTGGCGGCCTTGCGCAAAGCCTGGGGGGACGACAAAATCACCTTTGAGGCCATCAAGCTGCCCCCTGCCAAGGAATATGACATTGCCGATAAGAACCATCTCTTCAATCCAGATAATCCCAGCCACCGGCGCCTAATGGATTGCTCCTTGGCCTATCATCGGGAGGTGCTCAAGAGCATCGAGGTATTTTGCGCCGCCTTCAAGGAGGGCATGGGCAAGGATGTCATTACCGGCACCTACTACACCTCCAATAGCGGAATGTGCCATGAAGAACTTGAGCAATCCGACAAAATCGACTTTTTCGCGACTCTGGGTTCCTATATGCGCGCCCGCAACCTGGGCGGTTTCTCCACGCCAGGGCTCCCCCTGGGTTCCATCCGCATTCACAATAAGCTCTTCTTCGAGGAGATGGACTATCGCAATGACTACTCCAATGCCGGTGATTTCAATGGACGGCTGTATCTGGGAGTACCCATGGACGCCTCGCCAGATGCGGCGTTCAACCAGCTCAGGCGCTCTTTTGGCGCCATTCTCTCCCAGGGGCAAAGCGGCTGGTTCATGACCATGGGGCAACGGTGCCACTTCACCTGGTACGGTCCCTACTCCCCGATTCTCAACGAGGTGGTCAGCGCCTTCCGCGTGAACACGAAACCGGTCAATGACCAATGGCCGGGCATGATCGTCTTCCACGATGAAAAACGTCCACTCTATTACACCACTCTAAACGGCTACGACCACAGCACTGGCTATCTTTCATCTTTCTATCCCAGCGACTGCGGCGTGGCAGTCCAGCACTACTACCTTTCAGACCTGACCAACCCCCTCCGTTCCCAGAGCAAACTGCTCATCTTTGCCGATACCGTGAAATTCACCGAGGAACAACTGGAGTATATCGAGAAGAATCTGCAGAAGGACGGCAACGTTCTGGTGTTTTTCAACGACGCAGGGGCGCTCTCCAAGGATGGATTTGAAAAAAACATTCGACGCCTGACGGGAATGAATATCCGCCTGCGGCCAGAAATCACGGTAGGCTCAATGATTCAAGGAGAAAAGGATTGCAAGTTCACCGAAAACCTGCCTTGCTATCCACTCTATTGCGCTGAAACCCAATGCCCCCTGCATTTCATCGATGACCCCACGACAACTGTCCTGGCTCGATATCTCAATACCGACTACGTGGCCGGCGCCATGAAAAAACACGCCAACTGGACTGCCGTATATTTCGGAAACTTCCCCAAAGTCGCCTTGGATGCCAAGGCAACGCGCCAACTCGCCCTCTACGCCGGCCTCAAGCCATTCGCCCCGCTGGGGGATGTCTCGGCCGCTGGAAACGGAATTATGATGCTCCACGCTCGCAGCGACGGAATGAAAACCCTCCAGTGGCAGGGTAAATACAACCTCCTAGACCTGGCCACCCAAAAAATCGTCGCTCAAAGCACCGATTCCTTCTCCTTCCAGATGAAAGGAGGCGAAACCCGTTGGTTCAAACTGCTGGAATAATCCCCTCAGTCCGCATTCCCTTGACCCTTTCCAAAAACTGAACAAACATAACCTATTTTAGAAAGGATAGAGAGCTTTTCCTCTCCATGATGACCACAGATTTTCACGTCATAAAATCACCCTAATATCATAGGTCGTTATTCTGTTTCCCTTGCTCAAAGCAAGTGTTCCAAGAGCATTAATTAGGGTTTATTTCAAGAATGTCATTGTTGTCAACAGCTTGCCTTGGATGC
>JAFRLP010000397.1 GCA_017431185.1 Victivallales bacterium
GCGGTCATGGGATAGTGAAAGCCGCATTCAGGGCACACTTGCAGGGATCTGTCCAGGGCCTTCTGATAGATGAGTTGCCCGCACTCTCGGCATTTCATCCACAATCCGGCAGGTATGGAACTCTTGTTCTGCGGAATGGTCGGCATGAGGAATGGTTTGTCTGGAAAGAGTGGCATGGCGTTCTAGTCTTTGGCAACGGTGAGGATGGATACTTGACCTGCCCCGGCCTTCAGCAGAGTTTGGGCCGCCGCCGTCAAGGTGGCTCCTGTCGTGAATACGTCGTCAATGAGCAACAGGCTCTGGCCTTGGAAACGTCGGGCGCGCAATGGCTGGAATGCCTTGGCGACATTGCGACGGCGCGCCTCTGGAGAGAGACGCGCCTGCTGCCCAGTGGGACGGGGGCGCGTCAGAAAGGTGCGCTCCGGCAAGCCCAACTGCTTGGCCACCAGTTTCGCCAGGACGGACGCCTGGTTGTAGCCCCTGCCTAGGAAGCGCAGCAGGTGCAGGGGAATGTGGGTGACGAAGTCAATGGCGGGCAATTCAGAGGTGCGCCGCCACTCCTCCACCATCCGACGGGCCAGAAACGGCGCCATCGCCAGTTGCCCCTGATATTTGAAGGCGTGGATGGCACGGCGTATGGAGCCGCAGAACGGAAAGGCCGCCACCGCCACTTGCCAGGGCGGGGTGTCTTCCCGTCTGGCGCAATCGCTGCATATCTCCAAATGGGAGTCGTTGGGGCCGCCGCAAAGGCGGCAGCGGCGTTCTGGCATTTTCGGCAATGCCGCTTCGCATTTCGCGCAAAGCCCTGACTCGTCACGGAAAACATCCTGACGACAAAGGGGGCAGATGGGCGGCGCTAGAAAATCCGCAATGGCGTGGAGCAGGCGAAGGGACATGACGCAGCGGCAACCCCCTTTAGGAATCTTTGGCCAAAAGCACGATGGCGGAGGCACCGATGGCCAGTTTCTGGCCAATGGCGTCCTGCCCTTCATTGGTTTTGGCTTTGACGGAAATCTGTGCAGGCGCGCAATTCAGGATATTGGCTATGGACTCGACGATGGCGCCGCGCCAAGGGGCGAATTTGGGCTTCTCCGCAAAAAGGGTGCAATCCAGATTGACCAGTGACCAGCCCTGGAATTCTGGCCTCTGAAGGGCGGTGCGCAGCAGTGCGCCACTGTCGGCATTGTGATATTGCGGGTCGTTGTCGGGAAAAAGCTGGCCAATGTCGCCGATGGCCAACGCGCCCAGAAAGGCGTCCGTGATGGCGTGCAACAGCACATCCGCGTCTGAATGGCCAGACAGCCCCCAGGGAGAGGGGATATGCACACCGCCCACGACAAGCCTCCGTCCCTCCTGGGTGCGGTGCAGGTCAAAGCCCTGTCCGATACGGAATTGCATCACTCTATTTGCCCCAGGTTTGGTCAGCCAGCGCATCGGTGATTTGTCTGGCTGCATCATTGGCTGCTTGGCGGATGGCGTCCTGCAACGTGAGGTTGCGGTCATGCATTCGGGGAACGTCCCCTCGGCCAATCACCTTGCCCGAAAAGACAGGTTCGCCAGTGTCGTCATTTGCTTTGGAAACCGTGTAGTTGACGGTCATCTCAATGCGCTGGAGCACCGATTGGTAGGCGTCTTCCTTGTGGTCGCGGTCATTTCGGTTGCGGATTTTCGCCCTGGCGATGCCCTGGCTTCTGAAATCGGCCACTTTGACCGCAAGCAGATATTCGGCATGTTCTTCGGAACGGTTGCGAAGACCGGGGCGGATGCCCAACTGCTCGCGGAGGCATTGATTGAGGGCTGCTGCCGCCGCAGGCTCCTCCGTCTGGTTCTCAACGGCTCCCACACTGATTTTCTTCAGGTTGCCTGGCGTCCCCAGATGATAGCAGGACGCCATCAGGCAGACTAGGGCAGGCAGCAGATATATGGCGGAACGGAAATTGCGCATCATGTTATTCAGATGTTTTCTGGAATGCGGGGTGAGTGGTGAGCAGGTCCTTTGCCTCCAGAGCCGCATGGGAGGTGGGGAAGGCATTCAGGAGGTCCTGAAGACTGGCTTTGGCCGCTTCTGGGCGGTAATGGGATTTGCGGAGATAGAAGTTGGCGATGGAGAGAAGGCGGTCGGCGCGTATCTCCTCGCCGTCAGTGAGGATTTGGGTCACCTCGTCCTTCCGGGCGTAGTTGGGATTGCGCTGGAGGATGATGCGGGCGTGTCGGAGCGCTGCCCGAATCTTCGAGCCGTCTCCGTCGCTGTTTTTTGACAGGTCGAGGAGCAGTTGTGCCAATGACAGGCGGACGTCATCAAGGCTGGCGTCCAGTTTGAGCATGTCCTGATAGACGTTGACCGCCTCTTCGCTGCGGTCGCATAGGATGAGCAGTTCCGCAAGTCTTGCGCGGTCATTTTGTGAAACGTGAATGGCGGGGGACTCCTGGATGATCAGGAAGTAAATGGAAATGGCCGTGGTTTTGTCGGGCAGGCCCAGGAATGTCCCTTCGCCGGCCACATAGCGCTCGGCTATTTTGCGAAGTTGCTCGATGACATGCTCGTATGGCGTGTAAAGGGGATAATTCTGCATCACTTCACGGTAGAGCAGGCTTGCGGCCTGGGTCTTGTTCGCCTCCAGGAAACAGTCACCCGCCTTGACCTGATAGTTTGCCTTCTCAGACGGCGTCTCCGTCAGTTTGCTGAGTTTCTTGTAAACTTTGGCCGCCTTCTTGAACTTCTGCGCCGTCTCAGCCTGCTGGGCCTCCGTCTGAAGCCGCGTCAGTTTCTGAAAACGCTGGAAATTGCTTTCCAGCTCTTCCGCCATTGTCAGGGAGAGAAGAATGAACAGGGAAAGGAAAAGGAGTGCTTTTCTCATGTTGCTATATGGTGCAAATGGGGGTGTGGTATTTCAGGAATTCGGAAAAACCGTTAGCATAACATATCATGTTTTTTCCAAGTCTCAAGCGAACAGTCGTTATTCTTTGAAGGGACTTAAGGGACACAAAGGACACAAAGGACACAAAGGACACAAAGGACACAAAGGACACAAAGGACA
>JAFRLP010000398.1 GCA_017431185.1 Victivallales bacterium
ATTGCACGGCAGAAGACCGCCAGGGAATAAGCGGCTATCAGAAGCTGGACAATCGCCCATAAGCGGATCTCATGCTCAATTCGCTCGCTCATTATGTTCAACTGAACCAGCCCGCAGTCGGACAGCCATAGCAACTGGTAGAGCGTGAACCACAGGCTGCTGCATACAAAGAAAAACGTCAGTCCGAAGAACGCCCCCTGCGCGGGCGCGTCCCAGAAGAAGAGTTTGAGGAGGAGGGGCTTCATGGTTTTTTCCTTGTTGTTTTCATATTCCGCTCAATCAGGGATAATTCTGTACTTCATGTGCCTTGCCTTGAAGTAGCAGTATCCGGGGCCTATCTTATCGACAGTCATGTCATCGTCATCGATGAGATAAACGAATCCATCCTGCAAAATGACAGTTGAGCCAAGCCAGAAATGGTCATATTCATCTGAATGCCTGCTGGAAGTGTCATATTCCAGATCACCCCTGAACCAGACTTCAATCTTGCAGCCCCAGGTTCCATCAAAGAGCAGATAAAGAGTGCCATCTTCCATTAGTTCCTCTTTTGCGATGAATGCGTCGTGGAATCCACCAGACGCCCAGGAAAGATTGACAATGTCCGCCTCCGTCTTGATTTCCGTTGTCTCTTCATAGACATATCCTGCATCCATTGCACGGCATTTGTCAAGAATCTCCTTAGGCTGTTCGTCCCTGTCCAGAAAGGAATCAAGCAGTTCCCTATTCAAAAAATCAACGCAGCCAACGCCATTTTCATCCTTGCGCCAATTGCTCTGGTCGGCATCGATGATAATGACTTGTGGAATGATGTATTTTGTATTGGGAGCGAATGCAAGCCATTTGATCAGACGCCTCTTTTCAGCATCCCACACAATCCAATAAGGATTATGTATGTTCTGGAGATACTTCTCGTAATCATCCGTGGCCGTTATGTCCTTGTAGTAGCCAAATACTGCGGAAACATAGTACTTGCTTTCGCCTTGACGTATTATTGCGTGCATGTCGCCTCTTCCGTTTCTTGCTGTTTTCCCGCTACTGTCTTTTCCCTTTTTGCTTGCATTTTCCTAATACGGCGCGACAATTCGCTGGTAGGTCATTCCATTGAAATCGTACAACTGCTTCGGTTCCAGCGGCAACTTCAATTCCAACGCGTAGATTGCGCCGTTTTCGGCATAGACGATACGTTTGCGGTAGGTGTCGTACTCCGCCCAACTCCAGTCCACACCGTCCATAAGCACCTTCCCGTCGGCATCCAGAAGACAATGCCGTTCCCAGTAGATTTCATGCCAGGACTCGAAGCCGCCAGGGAATTCCTTCCGCAGAATCCACCCATTGGGAAGTGTTTTCTCATAAAACCATCCTGGCTTGGCATTCTCCAAATAATGCCACCCATCGCGTTCCAGGCGAAAGTCATAGTCCATCATGCATTCTCCCCGAGTTCCCCAGCCTTGCTCCTTTTTCAGATAATCCGTGAGCGGAAGCTCCTTTAATCTGCGGTCCTGCACGCCTGGAATGGTCTTTGCAATCCATTCAGGCGGACGGTTGAGGTAGAACTCCCTCTCGCTTTCGAAAATACCGCCTCCATTCCATCCCGTGCCGTGCCACCAGAGGGAGAGCGCCTTGAGATAAGGAGTACGAGAGATTGCCGTCCAACTGTAGTCGTGGTAGTCGGCAGACTGCTCCATCCGTTGAAACTCCTGCCGATGTTCGTCGCGTATCAGTTTCTCCTCGTGCTCTGCTTCACGATGCTTTGCCTCGATGAAAGACTCAAAATCGGAAGTTTGATTCCTTTGCCATTCGTCATACCAATTGTAAAAGTTCCCAACCCTCCGTTCCACTTCCTCGCGGACGATTTTTTCCACAGGATTCACACGACCATACTTTGCGACGAAGTAAATCAGATGCTCTCCCTTGGGAGACAAGTCGCATCGTAGCGGATAGATGCGACCGCGCAGCCACTGCCCCAAGGCGAAGGTGTCATTGCTGCGGTCCCAGCCGATGACGGCGACCTTGTCGGACGGACCACGCCGAAAGACAACTGCATTCGGTCCCCGTCGTGCCAGAATGGCGTGCAGGCGAGCAGGAGGCTTTGCATTCTGTTTTTCCGTGTCAAACATCATTGCTTGCTATTTCATTCTCCTCTGCGCGGGCGCGTCCCAGAAGAAGATTTTTAGGAGGAGGGGGAGCATATTTGGCCTCCTATTCAGTATGTTCCCAATCTGCATGGCAATATGGGCATTGATGTATGTCTGACGGCAGATTGTCTGGCATAAGCAATGCCCCGTTCTTTGAATAGGACGAATCCCAAAGCAGATATCCTATTCGTTTGCGGCATTTTGGACAGGCCAGTCCCCGTGCCTTAAAAAAGCAGCAAAGTTCTCCCAAGAAAGCAAAGCCTCCAAATACAGTGAAAAACGCTCTAAAAGCACCATTGAGTTCCAAAGAGGCAGTGAACATTAGCCCAATGAATGCTATGACTATCGCTGGAAGGCATATCATTTGAATTCGACGCAACCGAAGGATTTGAGCCTGTATCCGTGTCTTGAATGATTTCATTTCAGCGTCGCCCTGCGTGGGCGCATCCCAGAAGAAGATTTTGCGGAGGAGGGGCATTGTATCTGCTAATTGGTGCTATTCATTGCTTTCCTCATATAATCTACACCCCGTCCAGCGGTTTGCAATCGTGGGGCGCGGGAATGGCAGATTCAAACTCTAACGGATGGCAATACCACTCATCTATTCCCTAAGCATCAAAGATTATTATATGGCATCAAGGCAGTCCAAGTGTAAAACTTGACCTTTTCCTTGAACCAAGGGTTGTTTGCGGCAGATGACTCGATGATGACTTTCCCTTGGATGGGATCTGCGGATATCCACCTGCCATCTCCTAAAAACACCATGACATGCACCCCGTCTTCCGTAATCGCCAAATCTCCTGGGGAAAGTTCGGTCGCGCATACGCCTGAAACAGTTCCTTCCTTTTCAAGCCACGTGACATAATTCTGGTATCCATTGGCCAACGCCTCGGCCGAGGCATCCAGCCACCAGTTTTGAAAAGCAAGTCTCAGACACCTTCTTTCGCCATAGATGAAGGCTCCTTTCAAGAGGGCATTCCTCAACGCTTTCCGTAGAAGCCCCGAACAGTCTATCCCAAGTATGTTCTCCCCGCCCCAGACATATCGTGTGCCCTCATAGTGCCTAAGTTCGTTAACGTAAATCGTCCGCAACCCATAAGCCGTAGTATCGTCTATGCCACCGTTTAATGAGAGATATGCAGAACAAGCAAAAACCGTCACCCCAAGGAATGCTGCGATGGCAATCGCGATTCTCGCATGTGCCTTATACAGTCTTCTCCAAGCAAGACAAAAGACCGCCAGCAAGTAAACCACCGAGGTAACAATCAAAAAACGGCACAGGAAAATGTTGACAGGCCATAAAACACAACCCATCAACACCAACAACGATAGACATATTCGATTACGTCGTTGCGGAAGCCGTATTTTCATGGTTCATTTGTCCCAAGGCGAAGGTGTCATTGCTGCGATCCCAGCCGATGACGGCGACCTTGTCGGACGGCCCCCACGGGACATCGTTACTGCCTATTTTGCAGCGAGTTCG
>JAFRLP010000399.1 GCA_017431185.1 Victivallales bacterium
ACCTGAGCCTTTCGGGGCATACCCACGGCGGACAGATTTTTCCGTTCAATTTTTTGGTCAAGCTGCAATATCCGCTGAAAGTCGGTGTTCTGCATCGGCTGGAGAACGGGCATTTGCTGTACAATTCTCCTGGCACGGGGTTGTGGGGCCCCCCGTTCCGCATCCTGGCCCGCCCCGAAGTCACTCTCGTCATTCTGAGACATGAGGGAATAGCCTCGCCAAATAATAAGGAATAGAAAAATGCGCATTCTCGTTGCCGGCGGAGCCGGCTACATTGGCAGGTGCACAACGGAATACCTACTGGAGCCTGGGTATGAGGTCGCGGTTCTGGACGCCTTGCTCAATGGTCATCGGGCAGCCGTCGATTCCCGCGTGAGCCGATTCTATCTGGCCAATCTGGCTGACCGACAGGCGCTTGACCAGGCGCTGGCGGATTTCCGGCCCGAGGGCATCATTCATTTTGCGGCCTTCATCGAGGTCGGGGAGTCCATGGGCGACCCCGGCAAGTATTTCGCCAACAATGTGGGAAATGCCATTCAGCTGGCGGACGCGGCCGCCGCGGCCCATGTCCGCAAGGTCGTCTTCTCCAGCACGGCCGCGGTCTATGGCATGCCGGAACGGATGCCTATCCAGGAGGAAGACCGCAAACTCCCCATCAACCCTTACGGCGAGTCAAAACTGATGTTCGAGAAGGTGCTGGGATGGTTCCAGCGGCTCAAGGGCCTGGAGTTCACCGCCCTGCGCTACTTCAACGCGGCGGGGGCCACGGTGGCGCACGGGGAGGACCACCATCCCGAGACCCACCTCATTCCCATCATCATGCAGGCCGCCGAGGGACGGCGCGACTCCATCTCGATTTACGGCACGGACTACGACACGCCCGATGGCACATGCATCCGCGACTACATCCATGTCCTGGACCTGGCGCAAGCTCACCTGCGCGCCCTCGAGTATCGCGGTTCGGGGGCCTTCAACCTCGGGTCAGGCAAAGGCTACAGCGTCCGCGAGGTCATTGACACGGTGCGGAAAGTCACAGGGCGGGAATTCAAGGTGGTGGAGGCGGCCCGCCGTCCAGGCGACCCCGCACGGCTCATCAGTGACTCGACGGCGGCCAGGAATACCCTTGGGTGGAGGCCGCAGTACGACAACCTGGAGACCATCGTCCGTTCCGCCTGGAACTGGCGGCAGGCCCATCCCAACGGCTACAACGATCGGTGAAATCATCCCCTGATTCATCATTGCCCGCTGTTCAGCCCGTCGGCGGCCCGTCCCCCCGAGGTGGAGGTGCGCGGCGCGTCTTGACGTGGCTGCTGCGTCTGCTCGGCGTCCTCGTGGCCGCGGGGCTGGTCTGGTGGACAGTTCGCCGCGCCGGCGCTGACTTCGGCCAGGCGCTGGCCAACGCCAGGAAAACTCCCATGCTTCTCGCGTTTCTGCTCTACGGAGCCGTGCAGCTGCTGGGGGCCTGGCGCTGGCGAATCCTGCTGCATGGCCAGGACATTCCGCTGAATTATTGGGAGACGCTGCGCCTGACCTTGCTGGGCGGTTTCTTCAGTGTGCTGGTGCCTGGCTCCGTGAGCGGGGATTTGGCGAAGATGGCCTTGGTGATGACCAAGGCCCCGACGAAACGAGCCGAGGCCGTCTTGAGCATCGCCGTTGACCGTTTTGTGGGACTTTGGGGATTGCTTTTGGTCGGGATGGTGACCGCGCTGATGGCCTGGCTCCGCTATCCGCAGTTGTTCCGCCAGGTCGCCATTCTCCGCTGGGCCACCGTCGGCATCAGCTGCGCAAGCCTGGGAATGGGGGGGCTGGCCTTCTGTGCCGCCCAACGGCGCGCACTTCTGGCATGGGCTCCGCTGGCGAGTCTCTCCCGCTGGTGCGAACATCGGTTGCCGAAGGCGGCGCTTTCCGCCCTGCAGCGCCTCGGGCAAGGGGTGGACCTGTACCGAAACCGAAAAAGGGCAGTGGGATGGGCTTTGGCGCTGTCCGGGGGCCTCCATCTGGTGTTGGGCGTGGAAACTTTTCTGCTGGGGCGGACTTTGCACGAGCACGCCATGTCCCTGCTGCAATACCTGACGGTCGCCCCCATCGGCAACGCATCCGGCATCATTCCGCTCACTCCAGGCGGGGTGGGGGTGCGCGATGCCGTCACCGCCGCCTTTCTGGAGGCTTTTCGGGCCAGTCCGCCCGAGGCCATGGGACTCATTCCCGTCGCCTATTCCATGATTCTGGTCATTTGGGGGGCCATCGGCTCCTTCCTGCTTTTCGGGAAGACAAACGGCCCTGTCCCACGAAAAAAAACATGAAGAAAATCATTGCCTTTGATTTGGACGGCACTCTCACCCAGCACAAATCCCCGCTGGGAGAGGAGAACCGTGCCGTGTTGGAACGCCTTGCGCAGCGTTACCGTTTGCTGATGCTCGGCGCCGGTGTGTGCGAACGCATCTATCACCAGATGGGAGACTTCCCGATTGAGATCATCGGCAACTATGGGCTTCAGCACTCTGTGGTCGAGAACGGGCGGTTTCGTCTGATTGAGGAGAATGTCTGTCCTGTGGACAGGGAACTGGCGACCCGTGCCGTGGGCAAACTGCGTCGGCAGTTTGGTCTGGAGCGCTTTTACGGCGACAGCGTGGAGTTCCATGCCTCCGGCTCCGTCACCTTCCCCATTCTGGGCACGGCAGCCCCGCTGGCGGAGAAACTGGCCTATGACCCGGACAGGCGCAAGAGGCGGGTGATGTATCCGTCGGTCTGCGCGGAATTTGCGGGCTGCAATGTGTTCATTGGCGGCTCGTCCTCCTTTGACATCACCCAAGGCGAGTACAACAAATTCCATGCCCTGCGCCGCTTCTGCGAGCAGAACGGCTATGCCCTTGCCGATGCGCTCTACGTCGGGGATGACTTTGGCCCTGGCGGCAACGACTCCGCCGTCAAACTCGCCGGCGTGGATTGCATTGAAGTGGACGGTTATCGCGCATTCCCCGCAAAAGTAGCCTACCTCCTTTCCTAGACGAAAATGCACTTTCGGCCTTGCATTGATTTACATGAGGGCAAAGTCAAGCAGATTGTCGGCTCGACTTTGCGGGATGACACGGGAGCCGCCACCAATTTTGTGTCGGCGCTCCCCCCCTCCCATTATGCGGATTTGTACTACCAGAACGGGCTGACGGGAGGGCATGTCATCCAGCTTGGCGCGGGCTGTGTGTCCGCTGCCAGGGAGGCGCTTTCCCGTCATCCCGGCAATCTCCAGGTGGGTGGCGGAGTCACTCCCGACAATGGCCCGGACTGGCTGGCTGCGGGCGCCTCCAAAGTCATCGTCACCTCCTATCTGTTTCAGGACGGGGAACTCGACTTTTCGCGTGTCCGCCAAATGTCGCTGGCCGTTGGACGGGAGCGTCTCGTGATTGACCTGAGTTGCCGACCCATGCCGGATGGCGAATACCGCGTGGCCTGCAACCGCTGGCAGACCATCTGCAAATTGGCGGTGGAGCGTGAGAGTTTGACGCGGCTGGCGGAGTTCTGCTCCGAGTTTCTTGTCCATGCCGTCCAGGTGGAGGGGTTGCGGTCGGGAATCGATTCGCGCCTGGTCTCTTTGCTGGCGGACCACTCCCCGGTGCCCGTGACATACGCGGGGGGGGTGCGCAGTCTGGCGGATGTCAGGCTCATAGAGGAGGCGGGGCAGGGGCGGGTCGATTTCACCGTCGGCTCCGCGCTTGACCTCTTTGGCGGCACCCTTCCTCTTCATGATTTGCTGGTCTGGAGATGAGCGGAGACGGGATGGCTTTTCGGTTTCTTGGACTTGGGCTGCTTCTTCTCGCATTTTCTGACGCGGCTGCCTTGTCGCCGGATTATTTCCGCGGGATCCAGGCAACGCTGGCGCAGGAGGAGGCTGTCGCCGAGACCTTGCCTTCCGTCACGCCCGCCCCCGTCAAAAAAGAGTTTCCCATGCCCGAATGGAAGCCTCCCCCCTCCCCATGGCTTCTTCCGCTGGTCTGCTGGTGCGCCGCCCTGGCCTGCCTCTCTCTGGCCGCCCGTCCCCTCGGGCGACGCTGGCGATGCGTCCGCGAAAGAAAACGCCTGGAGCGCCTCTTGCGGGACGGTTCGCGGGAGGACATCCGCGCCGCCTTCGCCGCCACCGCCCATCTGCCCCCAGGCTCCGATTTCCTGGAACTGGCCGAGGCTTTCCCGAATTCCCCTTGGCAGGCGCAACTCCGACAACGGGACAAAGGCGACGGCGGAAACCCACCATGATTGCCTGCCCCGTCCTTTCTCAATCCTCAATCGCCAAGCCATTACCCCCGGAAAATGAAAAAAAAAACAAAAAAACGATTTGATTGGTGGAAAATTGGCCGAAGTGGTGTTATATTATGGTCTTGTAGCGTTTTAGTTTCCGCTTGCCTGCTGGGTGCCGAATCGGCGGGGGAACGACCGAACGTCCCCGATGCCGTGGCATTGCAGGAGGCAAAAGTCGCCCGTGAGTCCGCCGAAAGGCGGGCGGTGGCCCTGGAACTGGAACTGGAAAAGCTGAAGCGGGATTATGATGCCCTGCGCTCCCAGTACGCCGACCTCTATTTGAAGAGCCATGCTACGGTGGACCGGATGCGTGATTTGGAACTCGCCGCGGCCAACCTCCTCCAGAAGAAGGACACCACCGAACTGGATGCCGCCACCGTGCAGGCTTTCGAGGCCCTCAGCCTCGCCTTCGACAGGCAGGCCAAGGCCCTTCAGGCTCTGGACGACTTTGAGAAGTTCATGTCCACTATGATGGATGTGCTCAGGCCCAGTGACGCCATGCGCCACAGCCTGGCCGAAAGGGTTGCGGCCGTGAAAACGGCCGTGGAGCAAGGACTCAAGCCGCTGTCGTCAGTCGCCCGGCGAGGCAGCGGCGGACCCGCCGTCGGCAGCGCATCCATCCTCGAAGTCCACAAGGACATGCAACTCGTCATTCTGGACAAAGGGCTGCTGGCAGGAATCAGGCCCGGACTGCGTTGGCACCTGGCTGACGCGGAAGGCAAGGTCACAGCCCGGCTCCTCACCGTCGATTCTCGGCAGGAGTTCAGCGCCGCCGTGCTCCTCAACGGCAGCATCGAACAATTGGCAGTGGGCGGCATTCTGCTGCCCCAGTAACTGCGCCCTCCTGGGAAGGTGGCCGCAGGCGGACACACCCGATGTGTGCTCCGTTCACAACAAAACAGCCAAAACAAGCACTAAAATGGAAAAACTAGCTGTCACCAAAAACGTGCGAATCGCGCCTGGCAAGGCACGGCAGGTCGCCCGACTCATTCAGGGGAAGGGCGCCGTCGAGGCCTTGAACATGCTCAAACTCATTCCACGCAAGGCCTCCGCCATTCTTGAGAAAACCCTCAAGTCCGCTGTCGCCAATGCCGAGAACGATGAGAAGGGTGGCGTGGCGCGCGCGAATCTGGTCGTCAAAGAGGCCCTCATCGGACCTGGGCCGACGATGAAGCGTGTCCAGCCCAAAGCCAGGGGCTCCGCAGGGCACATCCGCAAGAGGACGAGCCATGTCCGCATCCTCGTCAGTGACGAAAAGAAAGCATAACTCAGGAGTTAACTACTGTGGGTCAGAAAGTAAATCCCATTGGTTTCCGCCTGCCGGTCACCAAGGACTGGAAGTCCCGCTGGTTTGCGCGCAAGAAGGACTTTGGCGTGTTGCTTCAGGAGGATATCAAAATCCGCGAGAAGCTCACCAAGGAACTGGCCTCCGCCGCAGTCAGCAAGGTTGTCATCGAGCGTAGCGGAAAGCGTGTTCGCATCACGATTTTCTCAGGCCGTCCCGGACTCATTCGCGTGGGCAAGTTCAACAGTGACGACCCGCGCGCCAAGAAGGTCGCCGCCGCCGCCGAGGGCAATGCCCCTGCCGCGGACGCCAAGGGCGCCGAGAAGGGCCGCCCCGCGCGCGATGGCAAGAAGAACGTCGGCATCGACATGATCAAGGCGATGGTCGAGCCCATCACCGGCGCCGCCGAGGTCTTCGTGGACCTCCGCGAAATCGCCCAGGCCGAGGTGGACGCGCAGCTTGTCGCCGACTCCATCACCCAGCAGCTGGTCAAGCGCGTGGCCTTCCGCCGCGCGATGAAGCGCGCCATCCAGACCGCCATGGAACATGGCGCGGAAGGCATCAAGATCCGCTGCTCCGGCCGCCTGAATGGCGCCGAACTCGCCCGCACCGAGCAGTACAAGGACGGCAAGGTGCCGCTCCATACTCTCCGTGCCAACATCGACTACGGTTTCGCTGAGGCCCACACTTTGGCCGGCCTCATTGGTGTAAAAGTCTGGATATGCAAACCCCAAAACTGGGAGGATACGAAAAATGCCGTTAATGCCCAAACGCGTGGAGTACAGAAAGGTTCAGCGAGGCAGCCGCGGGGGGCTCGCAACCCGCAACAACAAGCTGGACTTCGGTGAGTTCGGACTCCAAATTCTCGACCGCGGCTGGATGACCGGCAAGCAGATCGAGGCCGTCCGTGTCGCGGTGACCCGTCACATGCAGCGTCGCGGCCAGATCTGGATCCGCGTCTTCCCCGACAAGCCCATCAGCAAGAAGCCCCTGGAAACCCGTATGGGAAAAGGAAAGGGCGCTCCCGACCAGTGGGTGGCCGTGGTCAAGCCCGGCAACATGGTTATCGAGGTCTCCGGCTGCAGCGAGACCGTCGCCAAGGAGGCCATGGCGCGCGCCGCCAGCAAGCTCCCGTTCCGTTGCCGTTTCCTCTCCCGCAAACCCGCCTGAGCGGAACCGACGACCAAGATAGGAAGATTCCCATGAAACCAAAAGAAATACGCGAATTGACTGCGGAAGAACTCGACAAGACCGAGATGGAACTCCGGAAGCAGATCTTTGAGATGCGCCGGAAGGCCGTCACTGGCCAGTTGGAAAAATCCTCCGACATCCGGCTGCTCCGCAAGGACGTGGCCCGGATTGAAACCGAAAAGACTGCCCGCGCTCGCAAGGCGGCCGAGGCCAAATGACAGAGGCAATCGCAATGGCAGATGAAGTTCAGGAGCGCAACGCGCGCAAAGTTCTGACCGCGACGGTGGTGAGCAACAAGATGGACAAGACCCTGGTGGTCAAAGTCACCCGCAGTGCCGCCCACCCCCTGTACCGCAAGGTCGTTAAATTCACGAGCAAGTACTACGTTGACGATGCCAAGAACGAAGGACAGGTCGGCGATCTCATCGAGATCATGGAGACCCGCCCGCTCAGCAAGCTGAAGCGCTGGCGCCTCGTTCGCGTCATCCGTCACGCCGTCACTGACTGAGGAGACTGGCCATGATTCAGATGAACAGCATTCTCGAGGTCGCTGACAACTCCGGGGCCAAGAAGATTATGGCCATCCGTACCGTTGGGCAGCGCAAGCGCATCGCCACCATCGGTGACGTCATCCGTGCCTCCGTCAAGGAGGCCCAGCCGCGCGGCGGCGTCAAGAAGGGCGAGGTCATCCGCGCCGTCATCGTCCGCACCCGCAAAAACATCCGCCGTGCTGACGGGTCGTTCCTGCGTTTCGACCGCAATGCGGCCGTCATCATTGATGACCAGGGCAACCCCAAGGGCACCCGCATCTTCGGGCCTGTCGCCCGTGAGCTGCGCGAGAAGAACTACATGAAGATTGTCTCTCTGGCTCCGGAGGTGCTCTGATGACCAAGGCTAAAGTCAAGAAAGGTGACATCGTCACCGTGATCGCCGGCGCCGACAAGGGCAAGAGCGGCAAGGTCCTCAAGGTCGAACCCAAGAAAAACCGGGTGACTGTCGAGGGCGTGGCCATCCATGCCAAGGCGGTGCGCCGTTCCCAGGCCAACCAGAATGGCGGCATTGAGAAGAGCGAGTCGCCCATCCACATCTCCAATGTGATGAACGCCGACCGCTATCAGGCCCGCCTGGACGCCAAGAAGCAGAAGGCCGCGCCCGCCGGAGGTGAGAGCAAATGATTAACAGCGAACTCTACCAGTTGTACAAGAAGGACATTGTTCCGCAGTTGAAGGCCAAGCGCGGCTATCAGAACCCGAACGAGGTTCCGAAGCTGGTCAAGGTCGTCCTCAGCACCGGAGTCAAGAGCGACGCCGACAAGGAGGTCATGACCTCCGCCGTGGAGACCCTCTCCACCATCTCCGGCCAGAAGGCCGTCATCACCAAGTCCCGCAAGAACATCTCCAACTTCAAGCTGAGGAAGGGGATGGCGGTCGGCGCGTGCGTCACCCTCCGCCGGGAGATGATGTACAACTTCCTCCATCGTCTCATCAACATCGTCCTGCCGCGTGTCCGCGACTTCCGCGGCATCTCGCCCAAGTCCTTTGACGGCGTGGGAAACTACAACTTCGGGTTGAATGAACAGTCAGTCTTCACTGAGATTGACCTGGACAAGATCAAGCACACAATCGGAATGAACATCTGCATCGTGACGACGGCGCGCACCGATGACGAGGCGCGCGACCTGCTGTCGATGATGGGAATGCCGTTCGCTGACCAGAAGGGAAACTAACGTGGCCAAGAAAAGTCAAATTGTCAAGTCCCAGCGCGAACCCAAGTTCTCGACCAGGGAATATCATCGCTGCGAGCGCTGCGGCCGCAGACGCGCCTACATGCGTAAATTCCATCTGTGCCGCATCTGCTTCCGCGAACTGGCCAGCGTCGGCCAGATTCCCGGTGTGATGAAAGCGAGCTGGTAAGGCTAAGGAGAGAAAACAATGAGTGTATCTGACCCAGTCGCCGATATGCTGACTCGCATCCGCAACGGTCAGCGAGGCAAACTGACGGAAATCGTCATGCCGTTTTCCAAGTTGAAGCAGGCCATCGCAGAGACCCTGCAGGCTGCCGGCTACATCGAAAACTGCTCGGTCAATGACCTGGAGCGCAACAAGAAGGAACTCAAGGTTGTCCTGAAGTACAAGGGCAAGGCCAAGACCCCCGTCATCGAGGGGATTGAGCGCGTGAGCAAACCCTCCTGCCGCATCTATGTGGGCAGCGGGGAGATCCCCCACGTCCTGGGTGGCCTTGGCATTGCCATCCTGTCCACCTCGCGTGGCATCATGACCGACCGTACCGCCCGCAAGGAAAAGGTGGGCGGCGAACTGCTCTGCTACGTCTGGTAGCCGGCGAAAACAGAAGGAGTATCAGACATGTCACGCATGGGCAACAAACCAATCGTTCTTGACTCCAAGGTCAAGGTCGAACAGAACGGCCAGGAAATCAAGGTCACTGGCCCCAAGGGAACCCTCTCCCGCACTCTGCCGGAGGGCATCGCCGTCGAACTCAAGGACGGCAAACTGCTGGTCTCCCGCAAGGATGACACCAAGCAGCTCAAGATGCTCCACGGCACTTACCGTAGCCTCCTCAACGCGATGGCCGTTGGGGTCAGCGAGGGATTCAAGATCAACCTGGAACTGGTCGGCGTGGGCTACCGTGCCGCCATTGCGGGGCAGAAGATGACCCTCAACCTGGGCTACT
>JAFRLP010000400.1 GCA_017431185.1 Victivallales bacterium
GGTGGTGGCGGCGAGTCGAATCTCCTTCACCGTGCCCACAAAGGTGTCCCGATAGGCGTCCACCGTGAAATTGACGGTCTGCCCCAGGCGGAGTTGCCCCACATCCGCCTCGGGCACGCTCGCCTCCACCTGGATGCGGGAGAGGTCGGTGGCGATTTTCAGCAGGGATGAGGCGGACATGTTGGAGACGACGGTCTGCCCCTCGTCCACATCCCTGCTCAGCACGACGCCCGTCACCGGCGAGAGGATGGTGCAGTAGTCCAAATCGGTCTTTGCCTTCTTGGCGTTGGCGGTTGCCTGGGCGATGGTGGCCTTGTTGATTTTGACCTCGGCAAGCAACTGGTCTCTCGTGGAGAGCTGTGTGTCGTATTCGGAGTCGGAGACCATCTTGCGGTCAACCAGGCTCTTGAGCCGGGCCAGTTCCTTCTCCGCCAGGGAGAGGCTTGCCTGAGTCTTCTCCAGAGTCGCCATGGCCGAACTCAACTGCGCCTTGGCGGCGTTGTAGGTTGCCTCGTAGGTGGCGGGGTCGATTTGCGCAACCACCTCCCCCTTCTTGACCCGCGAGTTGTAGTCAACGGTCAAACTGATGATTTTGCCGTTGACCTGCGCGCCCACCTCCACCTCCTTGATGGGCTTGATGGTGCCGGTGGCGCTCACCTCCTGGGTGATGGTCCCCGAGGCAACTTTCGCACACCGATAGAACACCGCGTTCTTCGTGGCGACGTTCCGCCGGCCCCGCCACAGCCACCAGCCGCAGCCGGCCAGCGCCACAACCAGAATCATTACCGCTATCTTCTTCATGGTACGCTCCTTGCATCATTTTGTTTCAGGCGGTTCGACAAAGCGTTTGCCGGGTTCGCCGGGCAACTCAAAGTCGCCAGTCAGATGGGCAATGGCGGCAAGCGCGTCCTGCCGGTCATAGACAGCCTTGACGACGGCGGCCTGCGCCTCCGAATGGGAGACCTGCGCATCGGTGCGCTCGATGCTGGAGGCCCTGCCCACGCGGAACTGCTCGTTCACGATGTCCAGATTGAGTTTGGCGGACTTCTCCGTAATCGTGGCGACCTCCAGCTGCTTTTCCGCGCGCTTCGCGACCAGGACGGCCTTGCGAAGTTGCTGGAAGAGTTCCTGCTCCTTGGCGGCCACCTCGGTGCGCGCCGTCTGCATCTGCACCACGGCTTCCTCAATGCGGCGCATTTTGGAGCCGCCCTCGTAGAGGGTCTGGGTCAGCGTGGCCGCCCCCGTCAGATTCCAGATGAACTCCGCCAGGTTTCGGCTGGTCACGCCCGCCCCCAGGCTCAGTTTCAAGGTGGGATAGAGTTCCGCGATGGTTCTGTCCACATAGATGGTGGCGGCCTCGGCCCGGGCGTGCAAGGCGGCCAGGGCCGGCTCCTTCTCGCGGGCCAGTTTCAGCAGATTCTCCAGATTCAGCTCATAGTCGGTCATTCTTCCCTTGCCCAACTGGAACGACGGAGCCTCCGCCAAGCCCATCGACACATACAGGTCTCCCCAGGCGTTCTGGACGTTGTGGGAGGTGGTGACGTGCGCCAGCACGGCGTTGTGCCAGTCCACCTCCGCCTTGGTCTGGTCATAGCTGGTGCTCTTGCCGACGTCCGCCTTCGCCTTGACCTGCTCCAGGTGCTCCTTGTACTGCTGCTCCTCCTGTGCCGCCACCTTGTCGAGTTCCATGCAGCGGTTCAGTTCAAAGAAGGCGGTGCGCACCTGGTAGATGGCCCGGCTTTGCGCGTTGCGCAAATCCTGTTCAGCCGCCCGCAGATTTTCCCTGGCGCGCCTGACCGCAAGGTTGGTCTTGTCGAAGTCCCAGATTGTCCAGGAGAGCGACAAGTCCCCCGAATAAGCGCCGTCGGTGTAACTGCGCTGATGGTGGTGGCTGCGGTTCTGCGTGGAACGGGAGTGCCCCAGGGAGGCATTGAGGGTGGGAAGCTGGTCGGCTCCCGCCTCCTTGAGGGCAATGTGCGCCGAGGCCAATGCCTGCTGCGCCCTGATGGCGTCAGGCGCGTAGCGAACGGCTATGTCCTCCAGTTCACGCAGGCTCAGGACACTCGTCGCCGTCAGGCCCAGTTCCGCCGCCGTCACAGTTCGTTCGCCCGGTCGCCGATTCTCCGGCTTCTGCGCCTGACGCGCCCGTTCCACCGTCTTGCATGAGGAGGCCAGAACCAGGCACGCCGCCAAAACCCCGCATCTCTTTATCCAATTCATTGCCTTGTATCCAAATGTCATCCGCGTACACTTCTTTTTTCAAAAGAACGTCCGGCGCGTCTTTTTATTGTCTCCCCCGGGACAGTTCAAATCAGCCAACAAAGGAAGTTCAGGATTTCCAACGCCAGCAGCAGGCAGATGGTGGAGACGAAGGCCAGTTTTTTGGCGCGCTGAATGTCCTGCGCAGTCAGTTTCCGGCGTCCGGTTCCCCATCTGGGATAATGCTCCACCTCACCGCCGTAAACGGTGGGGCCGCCCAGCGAAATGCGCAAGGCGCCCGCGAAGGCGGCCATTCCCCAGCAGGAGTTGGGGCTGGGATGGGCATGGCGATACCGCCAGGCGCAATGCCAAGTCTCCCGGAAGGAGCCGCCCTGGAAGGCGGCAGCCAGCGCAATGAAAGGCAGGGTCACTCTGGCAGGCAGCCACTGCATGATGTCATCGGCGCGGGCTGCCCACCTCCCGAACCTGCGATATCGGGAGTCCTGGTATCCCCAGCATGCGTCCAGGGTGTTGACGGCGCGCAGCAGGACGCCCGCCGTCACCGCGCCCGAAACGCCGCCCAGCAGATAGCCGATGACCCTCCACAGGTAGGCGCTGGTCACGCCGTCCACCAGGTTCTCGCCGAGACTCTCAATGGCTCCTCGGGCGACGTCGCTGGACTCAAGGTTTTCCGTGTCCCGGCTGACCATCATGGACAAGGCGGAGCGCGCCCCAGCCAAATCGCCCTCCGCGAGGGGACGGCGGACATTCTCCGCGTGTTCGCACAAACTGCGCAAGGCCACCGTGAAATAGAGAATGGCCCCAGCCAGCAGAAACTCGGCGCACTGCCCCCAGCGCGAGGCCAGCCAGACCAGCAGATTCGCCGACACGACCGCACCAAGGCAAAGCAGGAACCAGGCATAGACTCCCGAACGCGCGCCGGCGCCCAACCAGCGGCGGGCCACCTGCTCCACACCACTGGCGCACCGGCCAAACATCGCCACAGGATGCCATGCGGAGCGCGGGTCACCAAACACGCCGTCCAAACCAGCGACCAAAAGCAGAAGAATGGTTAATTTCATAGGTTGTGTGACATCTGAAAAAAAGTGTTGGCATAGAGGCAGTTGTGCAGTTGCCTCCTATAATATACACTCCATTGCGGATTTCAATTGCGGATGGATGGCAGAAAATCCTTCCTAAAGGAGGGGAAATGCCTCGTGTTTTTCAAGGCCTCGGCTTTTCCTCCACTCTGCAAAACGGCGATGGAGTTCCTTGTCATGATAGGGGTCTTCGGGCGCGGACAGTTCGGCGGGCGCATAACCTGACAGGACGGTGAGGGCCGTCACTGTCGTTTCGTTCACCACAAAGGGGATGCGCCAGGTGCGGTACGCCAGGATATGCACGTCGGGGGAGTCACCGTCCAGCAGGCGGCTGCGGCGTGGATTGAGCGGCTCCAGGCAGAGCCTGTCCTGGATGAACCCGCGCAGGCACGGCACGCCATTGGCCTCCAGCCAGGCGAGGCAGGCCTGCGCCTCGGGGGCAAGACGCACCTCATAGCACACCTCGTCTGGGACGGCAGTCCAGCCGGCTGCCGCATCGGGGAACGCATCCGCATATGGGAGGTAGGGCTTGATGTCCAGGATGGGCGTGCCATCAAGCAAATCATGCCCGGAGACGACCAGTTCCAGCCCACACACCTTCTCCAGGCGCACGCAACTCAAGCCAATGGGATTTGGCCGATACGGCGAGCGACTGGCAAACACCCCGACCTTGCGCTCCAGATGCCGGGGCGGCTGGACTGTGGGACGCCAATGGCGGTTGCGGTCAAACCAGAACAGCAGCCAAATCCGCGAAAACCCCTCCAAATCACGCACGGCATACTCCAGTCCCAGTCCAGCCTGCAACCGCACCACTCCCCAGTTCTCGCCGGCAAGCGTCGCCTGACGCGGGGCATCGTAGGGGTAGTGCTCCAGGCAGTGAAACGACCCGACAGGGGTAAATGTCACCGTTTCACTCACCGTCCTTTGCCTCCTTCGTTGGGCTGACCAGTTTTCTGGCGTCGGCCAGTTGCCGGTCGTTGCCGATGACGCACAGCACATCGCCTGGGGCAAGTTTCTGGTCTGGCAACGGGTTATCCGTGAACACGCCCTTCTCTCGACTGATGATTCGCACCACGGTCACGCCAGACTTGCTGCGCAGATTCAGTTCCCGCAGAGAGTTGCCCAACGCAGGCGAATGAGCATCCAGCGGAAGTTCCGCCACCTGCAGGTTCAGCATCCCATCCAGTGACTCCAGGGCGGGGAATGCGGGCAATGTCGGACTGGCGAGCAGCTGACGCAGGGCGGCGAGCTGCGCGGCGGTGCCGGTGACATGCAGGCGGTCCCCGACGAACAGGCGGTCTTCTGGGCCTGGCGGAAGGACACTCCCGCCATCCAGAGGCTCGATAAGCGTGACGCTGGCTCCTGTTCGGTTGCGCAGGCGCAGTTCCGCGAGTGTCCGGCCCGCCACGCAGGAGGCGTCCGGAACCTGGCACACCTCGTTCTGAATGTCGTTGGCCTCGTTCTCCTCTCTGTCCCAGACCAATGCCAGCGTCTCCTGGCTCTCCGTGGCCAGACTGCGGATTTTCCGCCAGGAGAGAAGAATGATGACGGCATAGATGATGACGGCGAACACCATCACGCTCCAATCGCGGAACAGCAGAAGGCTCAGGGAGGTAACCTGTACGCACAGCACCAGCATGCAGAGGCCGGTGACGAGCATCATGGTCATCCGGCGCATGGCGCCGCCCATCCGGCCAGAGACGAAGGAGGGGACGGAGGAGTTGGACACGCCCTCCCCCAACTGCCTGGCGGAGAGGAAGAAGCCGAAAATCAGAGGCAGGGAAACCAGCATGCTGGAGAGCCAGAGCAACTGCACATCCAGCGCCTTCAGCCAATCGGGGAGAAGCTGCCAGAGCGCCTTGCGCCCCTGCAGCCACTCCGCCACCAGAAAGACCACCGCAATCAGCATCGTGTACAGGAGCAGGAAGGCGAGCGGGCGCATGCAAGCCTTCAGCCCGCCGCCGCGTCGAATGCCGTGGCCTGTGCGGCTGGCCCAGTTGGTGTAGCCGGAGAGCATCGTCTCCAACCTGGACGGACTCCAGCCCGAGACCTTCTGCGCCACCGTCGCCCCTCCCTTGAGCAAAGGCGGATTCAGCACCGTGGTCAGCACGGAGGCGCCGACCGCAATCTGGTACATCTGCGGATACGGGGCGCACCCGTCATTCAGGCTCATGCCCAACAGGGCGACCATGTAGGAGAAATCGCCTATCTGCGCCAGGCCGACCCCAATCTGGAAGGCCTCCCGTCGCGGCTGCCCCAGAGCGAATGCCGCCAGCGTGTTGTTCAGGGTCTTGCCGACAATGACCAGCAGCGAGACCAGCAGGATGGCTCCAAGATTCTGCCACATCTGGGGCAAATCGACCATCAGGCCGATGGAGACGAAGAAGATGGCGCTGAACACGCTGCGCAGGGAGTCGGTATGTTCGCGCAACCGTCTGGCCACTTTGGATTCGGATGTGACGGCGCCGACCAGAAACGCCCCCAGAGCCAGGCTGAACTGAAGGTTGTCGGCGACGAAGGAGAGTCCGAAGCAGATGCCGAGGACAATGATCAGCAGTGTCTCGTCATCCCGCAGGCGACACAGGCGATTGAGGAATTTGGGCAGTATCAGCAGGCCAAAGCCCATCACGCCCACGAGGAAAAGCAGGAGTTTGACGAGCCGCGACGCCAGTTCGGAGGCCTGGAACTGCCCCGTCATCCCCAGTCCCGTGAGAATGGCGAGCAGGCCGATGGTGATGATGTCCTCCGACAGGGTGACTCCGAAGATGACGGAGGCGAAATGGCTTTTTGCGCACCCCATCTCCTCCAGGCTTTTGGCAAGCAAAGTGGTGGAGGAGTCGCACAGCATGGCCCCCAGAAAGACGCTGGGGACGGGGCCCCAGCGGAACACGCTGCGTCCCAATGCGTAGCCGACCAGAAGCATCAGCGCCAAATCCACAGCAGCCGAGGGAAACACCACCCCGCCCAATTTGCGAAGACGGCGGATGTTCAAATCCAGTCCCATCGTGAACATCAGGAAGATGACGCCCAGATTCGCCAATTCGCTGACGATGGAGGGGTTGCCGATGAGGAAGGGCTTGATTTGGGGCAGCCCCATCAACGCGCCTGCGGCGATATAGCCAATGACCTTGGGCCACCCCAGATAATGGAACAGGGCGGCGACCAGTCCCGCAGCCAGCATCACGGCGGCCAAATCCTGCACCAAGGTCAAGGGTACCGTGGCGTTGACCTCGGCTAATGAAACACAAACACCAAACATTTCAAGACCAGGCTCTACCCAAAGAAAAAACACTGTTACTATATCACAAATCCAATGGATTTCAGTCTGTCGGCTTGAAAAATCCTTTTTTTTTCCTATATTTCCGTAATCTAGACTAAAACAC
>JAFRLP010000401.1 GCA_017431185.1 Victivallales bacterium
AGGACATTGGTTGCGCTGGCCGCCACCACTCCAGACACGATAATGGCGACGCTCAGACTGGAGAAAGCGGGCAGCCAGCGTTGCAGTCCAGCTGAAAAGACAGGGAAAAACTGATTCAGCAACACCCCAGCCCCAATCGGCAGAATGACCATCTTGACGATGGAGAGGAACATCCCCCAGACCGCGACATCCACCGTCTGTCCTGCGTAGAGTTGGGTAAGCCAGGGGGTCAGCAATGGCGCCAGCAAGGTCGAGCAGGAGGTCATGGTCACCGAAAGCGCGACATCCCCTTGCGCCAGATAGGCGATGACATTACTGGCGGTTCCGCCAGGACAGGCGCCGACCAGCACCACTCCCACAGCCAGCGCAGGCTCCAGACGCAGAATTTTGGCAAGCAGGAGCGCCAGCAGCGGCATGATGAGAAACTGCGCGGCGACGCCAATCGCAACATCGGCGGGACGCTTGAGCACCAGCGCGAAATCCGCAGCCTTCAAGGTAAGTCCCATGCCGAACATGACCGTGCCCAGCAGCCACGGCACACAGGTGGCGGGCAGCGCAGCCTTGACCTGCGCTGGCCAGAGCAGCCCGATTGCACCAGCCGCCATCACCAGCAGAACCATCTGCCTGGCTATCATCTGAAGCGCTTTGTCCAACAGCGAGGTTGTGGCGCCATCGGCGCTTTGCGGGTCTGAAACGTTCTTGCCTGGATTCATGGCTGTGTCTGTCATTATGGCTATATTGGCGGTAGTTTTGCCATTCCCTCCATTGAATAAAATACCCCGTCGAAACCGACCTGCAAACGGGAATGGGATGAATTGGGGCGAAAATCCGAAAATTCGGGATATATTATGCATCGACAAGGCAGTCGGCCTTGCTCTCCCCATGAAACAGAAGCCAAACATATCCGCTTATGGACACACCGAAGAAAAACCGTCTGATGGCCACCTACCAGGACGCCAAGCGTTTCTTTGAGGAGGAGCTTTGGACAAGGGACGTGGCGACCCTGCCTGCCTTGCGGCGGGCCTTCTTTGCGTTTTGCCGCGTCGTGATGATTGTCATCCGAGGGTTCAACGAGGACAACTGCAGTCTCCAGGCATCCGCCCTGACCTACATCACCCTTGTCTCGCTGGTGCCGATGCTGGCCATCATGTTCTCCTTCAGCAAGGGCCTGGGCATGGAGCGCAAGATACTGGAGAACATCGGAGTCGAGAAAATCCGCGTGATCAATGCGGCTGGCGAAAGAGGATGGCGGTTCCGCGTCATCGGCACGGAGGCACCGCTGGCGGAGGGGGAGAGGGCCATCCTGCCGGAGCAGGCGACGGAGGCGCCGACGCTGGCGCCTGGCCTGGTCTCCAATCTGCCGCAGCCGATGCAGGAGGCCCTTATCAAGGTGCTGGTCTATGTCGAGAACACCAGTTTTGCGGCCCTGGGGCTGGTCGGTTCCCTGATGCTGCTGTTCAGCGTGGTGGCCAGCATGGCCAAACTTGAGAAGACCATGAATTCCATCTGGGGGGTCAAGCAGGCGCGTCCCTGGCTGCGCAAAATCAGCGACTACCTGGTGGTGCTGATTTTGGTGCCCATCGTCTTTCTGGTGGCGACCAGCATGAACACGGTGCTGCTGAGCAACCAGTTTGTCGAGCATCTGCGGCAGAACTACGGGACTGTGGCGGCACTCATCGAGTTTATGGTCAAAGTCATCGGCTCCCTGTTCCTTCTGGGCGGCTTTGCGCTGTTCTACATGCTGATGCCCAACACCAAAGTCAAGGCCTTTCCCGCGTTGGTTTCGGGGCTGATAGCCGCCATCCTTTGGTTTGGCGTGCAGTTGGCCTATCTCAAGCTGCAGGTTGGCCTGACCAACTTCAACACCATCTACGGTACTTTTGCGGTGGTGCCCTTCTTCCTGGCATGGATTTTCGCCAACTGGAGCATCATCCTGTTCGGGGCCGAGGTCGGTTTCGCCATTCAGAACCACCGCACCATCCACAACGAAAAGGCCTCGGAACGCGCCTCCACAGGAGTGTGCATTGTCATTGGCAACCTCATCCTGTTTGAGATTTGCCGTCACTTCAAACGGGGCGGCGGTGCCTGGAACCCTGAAGAGTATGCGCAGGAGCACTCGATTCCCTCCCGTGTGCTGCAACACGTGGTCGATGTTCTGGTGGGGGGACGGCTCATCGTCAAAATCCAGGAGACCGGCGAACTTGACAGTTATGTGCCAGGGCGTTCCCTGGATGATTTGAGCCCAGCCGACGTCGAGGAGGCATTCCGCGAAACCCAGTCCCTTGACACCAAGGTCTATTTGCGTGACCTGCCGCAGGAACTGCGCGACTACAGCACGAGCAGTTATCAGGAATACCGCCAGAACCTGGCCAAGTTGAACTATGGAGCCCTGGTCAGCCAGGCGATTGCCAAGGAGAAGGCGTGATGGGCAAGCCCGTCCTGGCGTTGTTGGCATTGCTGCTGGCGCAGGCTGTCTGGTCTGCGCCACATCTGCTGGTCAGCATTGTTCCGCAGTTGGAGTCCGTGAGGGCAATCGCCGGGGATGGAGCCGTGGTGGAGGCCCTGATTCCCCCTGGCGCCAGCCCTGAAAGCTATTCACCCAGCGCCAGGGAGGTGGCGCGTTTCGCGAAGGCGCAGGCTCTTTTGACCATCGGAGCACCCGCGGAGGTGGGGATTGTGCCCAAGTTGGCCCGTGCCTTTCCCGCCCTACGGGTCTGGGACTGCACACGCGGAATGAGGTTTCGGGCGATGGAGGAGCACCATCACGCACACGGCCATGCATCGGGGCATCATGACCCGCACGTCTGGCTTTCCACCGCCAACATGCTGGCGCACGCCGATTGCGTGGCCGAGGCCCTGGCGGAACTCGACCCGCCCAATGCGGCGGAGTACAGCCGCCGTGCCGAGGACTACAAGGCCAAACTGAAGGAACTGGGCAGGCTCCTCCACAGTCGGCTTGCCCCATTCAAAGGGGAGCGCATCCTGGTTTTCCATCCGGCATTTGGCTATCTTCTGGACGAGTGCGGCCTGAGCCAGCTTTCGGTGGAGGAGGACGGCAAGCAGGGGGGCGGACGTCATCTCGCCCATTTGGCGGCGATGGTGCCAACCTTGAAGGCGAAGGCGCTGTTCACGCAACCGCAGGGCAACCGGCGCAGCGCCGAGGCTGCCGCGCACGTTCTGGGGGTGCCTCTGCTGGAACTTGACCCATTGCCCGCACACTACACGCCAGGAATGAATGCCCTGGTGGAGACCCTTTGCAACGCCTTTCCCACGGAGAACCGCCGATGAATGCAGTGGAAATTCAGGACTTGTGCTTCGCATACGACTCCCGCGAGGTTCTCCATAATGTGACGCTGGCCATTCCTGAAGGCAGTTTCACGGTGTTTGTCGGCCCCAACGGGGGCGGCAAAACCACGCTTCTGCGTCTGATTCTCGGACTTCTGGAACCATCATACGGGGAAATCACCGTGCTGGGGCATACACCTGTCGAGGCGCGTTCCCATTTGGGATATGTGCCGCAGAGCCTTCAGTTTGACGCACAGTTTCCCATCACAGTCCGTGAGGTCGTGCTGATGGGGCGTGTCGAAAGGCATTGGTTTGGCCGCTATTCCAAAGAGGATTGCGCCATTGCGGAACAGGCTTTGACCGAGGTCAATCTGGCAGGCTACGGTGTACGCGCCTTCAGCGACCTCTCTGGCGGTGAACGCCAGCGTGTGCTGATTGCCCAGGCGCTCGCCACCGAACCCCGCATTCTATTGCTGGACGAACCGACCGCCAATCTCGACCCCCAGAACCGCGAGCAGCTCTATCGGCTATTGCATCAGCTCAACCATCGTCTGACCATCATGCTGGTCTCCCATAACCTGAGCATTGTCACGGCCTTCGCCACGCATGTCGTCTGCGTCAACCGGTCAGTGGACATGCATCTGATGGCCGAGGTGGGGGCCCAGGATGCCACAGAGGGGGCCTGGACACGCATCGCCCACCGCAATTGCCCCGTGGGTGAGGATGAATGTGTCTTCAAGGACACGCCTCACCACGGGCATCCGCATCAGTCAAGCCCCGCATCACCCTCCCGATGGTAGGGTCGAGGAATACTGGAGAAAACAGACATGAGATTGGAAGCACTTCGTTTGAAGAATTTTCGTGCATTCAAGAACGCGACGATGGCGCATATTCCCAATTTCTGCATTATTGTCGGGGCAAACGGGACAGGGAAAAGCACTGTCTTCAGCGTGTTTGAGTTTCTCAAGAATGCCATGTCCGGCAATGTCAATTTAGCATTGGCACAGAACACTAGTTATGGTGTGTCTGCGTCAAAATAACGCATCCTGTTTTGACTTCAGTTCAATGCAGAGAAAATCATGTCGGGGGAGATTGACCTGCTTCATATCCAAAGGCGTCAGTTCTTCCGCGTTGAACGCCGTGAACTCCTTGATTCCGAAGCCGCTCAAATCAAATTTCACCGAATCGCAGAACGGATTCTCTCCGAGGTTGCTCAGGTACATAAGCGCTCCCTTTCCCGGGCGGATAAAGAAGGTCGCCTTGACAGTGTTCGGTAGTCCCGTGTTCAATTTTTTCCCATGCTCGGAAAAATATCCGACGAATTCCACGTTCGGATCGTAGATATCGAATCTATGTTCGGCATTGCGGAGAGGCTGATAGAATTTCTGATTGAAATTGTCCGGATTGAAGTGTGTGTTATACAATTTGACAAGTGCAAGCAGGGCGCGATGCATGGGACGGTTGGGCAAATATTTCGGGTCGCGGAACATCCCGAAGAACCCAGTGTGGAAACCCCATGCTCCAGCCGCGCCGATCTCCATGAAGTGCGGCGTCCAGTAATCTATGAAATCCATGTCATAAGTTAGGTGTTCCGCATAGGAGTTGAAACTCCCGAATGCGTAGGCGTGAGGAATGACCCCTTCTCCCGTGAACATATCCAAAATCGGATTCTCCCTTCCGTAGCGACGGAAGATGCTCCTGACACGGCGATCGACTTCACGGACACCGCGCCACCAGCTTCTGCCCTGAACCTGTCCGTCTGCCAGCAGATAACCGCATTCCGCATGATTGGGGCTGTTACAGGGTTTAAACCAGTTTTCATCCCAGTAAACGCCCTGTACATTCGGGGCGTTTTTTATGATTTCATGGAACCGTTCCCCATAGAAATTCAGTCTTCCCGGAGTATAGCAGCCAGAGGGGGAAAGATAGCGCCGCTGATCCTTTCCAAAGACTTGAGACGGCAAAGACTGAACAGAATCCCGAAAAGTGTAAAGAGGAAGGCTGCGCCATTCGCTGTCCATGTACTTCGCAACGGGATCCATCTGCGGGAAATGGCCTTTGCAGCAGAGATAGACAGGATAACGGCCTTTATCGACAAATCTTTTGTATTGCGCGTCAAACAAATTCCAGTCTTTGATGCGCAAACCAGCAAGCGCCTGATCAGTTAATCCAGTATGGCTATATCCGTTGATGAAAATTTTCTCGAATCTTCTGTCTCTGACAATCTTCTTCGCCGGAGTCGCAAGGATTCCGAACTCGAATGTTCTGCTTCCATTCAATTCAAACAGAGCAGAGACAAAGTTGGTGCAGACGATCTCTTCGCCGCCACGACGGAATATTTCCTGAGCTGCGGAGCCTTTGGCATGAACCCAGCCGCGGTCGCAGTCCGCAAAAATCTCCATGCCGTATTTGAAATTGCCGAATGTCATATAAGGCATGAACCCGTTTTTGATCACACCTGGTATGATTTTCCGGCTGGAAAAAAGCAGTCCGTCCCCTTTGGGAAAAAAGAAAAGCGAAAATCTCCGATATCCCTGGGGATACATAATTGTCTCCGAGGTCCAAACCTTTACGGACGGATGGCGGTATTCGCCTTCCGCAGGCTGACGGCACATCCAGAGCCAAAGTTGGCTGTCAATGAATGCCTGGAGCAGGGAGAGGTCTCTGAACGGAGTCTCCATCGTCAGTTTCCGAATCTTCACAGGGGAAGAAGCCTGCATTTCCGCCCGATAGAAAATCGCTCCGTCATATTCCATTTCGCCAGTCAACTTGACTGTGAATCCCGGAAACAGGGTCTCCCCGGCAAAGACAAGTTTTTCCGGTTTTGCGGAAACGATTCGGAAGGTGCCGTTCTTTCCTGCAAGCGTATTGCCGTTTTCATCAAGGGCAGTCAGCCTGATCGGGGCATTCAAAACCTTTTCTCCAACGGCAATGACCTGTTCCGGCAAGCCGTTCCCCGCAAAAACGTAGTCGCGAAGATTGACTTTGGCGGTGTTTCCCTTGACATCAATCGCCGTATAGGGCGGAAATATTTCCTCATAAAGTCCTGGTGTTTCCGAAGGAATCAGGGATTGCTCCGCTTTGAAATGCTTGTTCGCTGTTTCCAGAATTTCCCCCCTGCCGTTCAAAGCCTGAACGCATATCTCATAATCCTTTCCGTCAACAGGGACAAAATCGTTTTTCACGACGAGAACGCCGTCGAAATTCGTGAAATCGGATTTCCCATAGGAAATCACGCCTCTGTCAAGTCCCGTGACGGTGACTTTATCCAAATCCTGGAACTTTCCCGTTTTCAGGAACACATTCAAAGCATATTTCTTCTGTT
Organism: Victivallales bacterium; assembly: GCA_017431185.1. The sequence continues at coordinate 6,611 of JAFRLP010000401.1, forward strand.
CCGGGAGCAAGTGGAACTCAAGGGTCCGCTCCGCTTTCCTCTCCATGAAAAACACTGTATTGAAATCCATGATCTGATTGGAGATCAGACTTCCGTCGGCCTTTTTCAATTCCAGCGCGAAGGAACCGAAGTTTCCTGCGCCCTCCTTGACATGGAAAAGAACGGGGACACATCTGCCAGGAGCAAGATAAACCGTGCGTTTCTGTTCTTCCCTTGCCTTTTCGGAATCGATTTTGAAATTGAGCCTGTAGTCTCCCGCAGGAGCGAAATCACTGGAAAGGCTTACGAGAAGCGAGCCCCAGTCCCCGTTCCGATTCCAATACATTGCGGGATTGTCTTTCGAGACTATGGTGCGAATCATGTTTTCGAGATCAAGATAGCCATAACCGTTCATGGTTCCGCCTTCATCCGGATTAAAACGGGTATAACAAATGTTGAATCCGAATTCCTTGCCTGGAACGACTTCCACCTCCTCCAAATCAACACCCATCTCCAAAGTCCAAACGCCATCTTTGACAACACTTCGGCTCTCAAGGCTCTTTGCATTCCACTTGGAAAACGCATCCCTGTTCTGCGTCCCCCTGGACCTCTTCTGGTCGAAAACCGTGTTTTTCCCGTTGAAAACGAACTGATAAGATGTCTTGGGAGAATGGTTGCCAAATTCGGGATTGAAGTGGACTTCAACGCAATCGTCAGTATATACAGGGTCATCACGGTTGACGCAGTTTGCCTTCAAGTCACGAATGCCGAAGGATTCCACAAGCATATAAAGTTTATTCCCATCGGAACAGAGTTTGACGCTCCCCTGCCTCTGGAGAGCCGGCGATTTCCCGAGCGCTCCGCTGGCAACGGACTGCCGAAAAGGATCTGATCCCCCTGCGGCGAAATCCCATTCTCCAGGGGAATTGACTCCATCAATGACAGGAGCCTTCTTCACAATCGGAATGGAAAGATTCATCTTCCCTGTGTTGGACTGCAAAGCCTCGATTTCCACATTATCGACAACGACATTCTTCCCGATGAATTCCAAAGAAATGTTATCAACCCTTCCGCCTGGTGTGGTCAGTTCGGTCGCATATTTTTTCCATTCCGCGGAAGTTTCCTCTTCAATCAGTTCGACGAGATAGTCCACGAAGCCGTCCCGTCCCTCCCGAAGGTTCGCTTTGATTCTGCCGCAATCCCCTTTGGCATAGAAGGAAAACCGAATCGGACGTTTCCGCTTGTCGCCAAGTCCATTGAGCGGAGGCTCCATATACATCCGCCCGTCAAGAAACAGACTCCTTTCCCCGAACTGCTCTATTTCATTCTGTCCGTTGATTACCGGGCGGACGATGGTTCCGGCATCGTTTTCCTCCCTTGTCCAGCCGATGGGAATCCCATGCATCCAGGTCTCAAACCCGAACTCCAGACGATATTTGCCGTCCACGCTCTTCCGCTGCTTTTTTACCGCTGGAGGTTCCGCTGTCCTCTTGGGGTGCTCCAAGTCTTTTATCCCATTTTCCGCTTTTCCAACTTCAATCAGCCTAACTTCAAACGCATCGTAATCTACCTGTCCATCCCTGACGGAAATTCCAATCTGAAATTTTTCCTCCCCCTCCAAAGGGATGTATTTCAGTTCAAACTGATGCCATTTTCCAGACTCCATCTTCTTGAATCCCGTTTCGTGGGTTGCCTTCCAGGGAACAGGCTTCCTGTCCGCATTGAACGGAGTGATTGTCACATTGGCAAGCGCTGTCCCGCGGGCTTTCGCCCGGATAAGGAATCCGTATCCTGGAATTCGTTTTTGCGTGGGGAGACCGATAACATAGACGCTGCCCTTCTGCGGATTGGCCACCCGCAGGAAACGCTTTCCGCTCGCGGCCTCCTTCTCATTTTCAATGACCTTGGCGGAAAAAACAGCCTTGCTTGTTTTAACCCACTGCGAACCGCTCCAAAGAGGAAGTTCTCCCGGATTTGTCAGTTCAAAATCCGAATCGGAAAGCCCGAATGCCAATGCGGAGGCATAAACTGTAAATACGACAACTGCCGTTTTTGCAATATTCATCATTTTATCCTTTGCAAAAAGATTATTGCGCATTCCAAACACCTGTCAAAATTTCGTACTTTTGCGAGGCGGCCGAATATCCGGGACTGTAGTGTATCCACATCCTGGCCTGTGCATAGCCAAGCGGGCCGACATGCCCGTCGAAAAATGCGTTGTTTATCCTGTTGCCATGCCGAAGATGAATTCCATAATAGGCATTCTTATTATAGTTGTATGTCCCATTTCCCGCCCAGAAAAAGAAACCGCCTGTATTGCCTTCCGTCGGAACGTCGGCGAACACAGTAATGTCGGTTATGCTGTTACCGAATGAACAAATGTAATTTTCCTTATAAATGGCTGCCTTTCCAGTTCCTTCGAGTTTCCGATAACCTGAGTTAAAGGTTCTTGCGTTGATGCCTATGCCTGTCTTTTCAGACCAGTCTGTTGTTCCGCTCGGAAGTTTTGCGGAAGGACAGATAAACGACCCTTTGTCTATCAGGTAACCGCCGCTGACCAGTTTCAAGTTCCAGCGGTTCGCAATGCCTTCGGAAAGATGTGCGTTCAAGACAAATCCATCGTTGTCCTGCGAATACAGCATATACCCCGTAATCATCTGCTTCAGATTGTTCATGCAGACGATTGATCTTGCCTTTTCCCGTGCCTTGCTCAAAGCGGGCAGCAACATGGACGCCAGTATGGCGATGATGGCTATAACGACGAGCAGTTCAATCAATGTAAAGAACTTCACGGAACCAGTTTTTTCACAAGACGGATGAACTGGATTTCCTGATGAACGCCAGTCGAACCTGAAGAATCTTTGCTCTGTTTTCATTCCGATTTCCTTATTCTTTGTTTTTTCGTGCTTCATTGCAGCCTACCGATTTCTGATTCATCGGTCTGCAGGATTCCCTGAGAAAGACTTTGCATTGGACTGGAATCTGACAGTGAAAGTCAGGATTCTCGATCGACTTTAAAATCGCCTGAATGGCCTGTGACGCCAATTCGCCGATATCGGGGCCGACACTGGTAAGCGACGGAGTGGAATATCTCCCCATGTAAGCATTGTCGAACCCCAAGAGCATCATTCTTTTCGGCACGGATATCCCTGCCTCCCATAACCTGCGAAGTGCCCCCAAGGCCATGCTGTCATTGTGTGCAATAATGGCATCGGTTTTCGGGAAATCGTTCAACAGAGTTTTCGCAAGGGCATACCCGCATTCCGTGTCGTTTTGCAGCCCTGCCACCCAGTTGATGCCAATGTCCTTATGCGGACTGCATACCTCGTAGAACCCGCGGTAACGGTCTTCCAATTCGGAGGCCCGTCCAAGAAAAGTCATCTGCTTTCGACCTGTTTTCAGCAGAAGCTCCCCGACGACCCGCCCCGCCTGATACATGTCGGAATATACATTGGAATACCAGGCGTTTTCTCTTTTCGAGGGGAAACCATAGAGGAAAACGGTCGGAACGGAAGGAGCGAAATATTTCAGCGTGGCTTCACCGCACATCGCAAGTATTCCGCTGACATTGTACCGCATAAGATTCTTGACTGCTGTCTGAACATCCTTGTCGCAGCGGATGTTTTCCAAAAGAACCAGATA